>NZ_JBUZWE020000011.1:0-213793 GCF_055730135.2 Mesocryomonas lacus
GACGCAAGTCCGTCCAAAGGGAATGACGCGGCGGAGTCCCCGGCGGCCAGCGCTCTCAGGCCGAGATCAACGGCCCTTTAACGCGCCCCGTACCAATGCCGCAATCCCTGCATCAATCTCAGCAGACTTCAAGCGACGCTTCGTCTCAGAATCGGGACGGGGAGGGGGGGACTTCGACGCCTTCGGCGTCGCAGGTGCTACGGGACGCGGGATCGCCGGCTGGCCCGCCTCGTGCCAGGCCCGGAACACCGCAACGTCGAAAAGCCACGGCGCCTTGCCGCTCGGACGCGATGCGCCAGGGATCAGGCCGGCTTCGGCCTTCTTCTTCCATTCGCGCGACGTCCCGCCGAAATCGACGGCGATGTTGCGGGCGGTTAGCTGCTTGGCCATGTCACTCTCCGTCTCTCACGCGAACCCGGTTGGAAACCGGTCCGCCGGCTCGTCTCGGTGCGGACGAAAGTCGTTACCGAGGGGGAGGGCCTTCGGCCACCGCCGTCACACCGCCAAGGGCCATGCTGGCATAGCGCAGAGCCTTGCCATTCGCCATGCTCTCCGGCTCTCCGGCTCTTTGTAACTGCGGAGAGCACATGCTTGCTGTGCCCGCAGGAGGGCGGCACGAACAGTCTCAGTCGAGAGCGCGCGCCTCGGAGGCGAGCATGATCGGGATGCCGTCACGAATGGGGTAAGCGAGACGTGCGGCGCGCGAGACCAGCTCATTGCGCGCGGCATCATAGGTCAGCTGCGCCTTCGTCAGCGGGCAGACGAGGAGTTCGAGGAGCTTCGGGTCGGGACGTCGGGCAAGATCACTCATCCCTTCTTCTAACCCACCTCTGTGTTTAGCAAAAGCGGTTCTCAGCACGCATATGAGCGGAGGACGCGGGCGCGTTAAATAGCGCACCAGCGCGGGCTAAGCCCCTGACGGCTTGAACACAACAGCGGTTTTATCCAAGACCAATTGGCAGGCGTGAGCCTCGTGGCGGAGAGGACTGATCCATGCCGCTATTGAAGCGTCTGGCCGCCGTCTTCGGAGTTCTCGCGGGCGATGGCGATCTCGGTCAGCGCGATCAAGGTCTCGGCGCGCGTTTTTAGATCGGGCGCCTCCAGCAGCGCCTGCTTTTCGGCGGCACCGTAAGGCGACATCATGCACAGCGCGTTGACCAAGGTCTCGTTCGACGCCTTGGTGACGCTCTCCCAGTCGGCTTCGAGTTGATTGGCGTCGAGGTAGAGACGGAAGGCTTTCAGCAGCCCGTCGCGGTCCACGTCGCCGGCGCCATGGCCAAGGTCAAGATCGCCGATAAAGGCAGCCAGCCGGCAGACGCGGTAGGGCACGCCTGTCTCCAACTCCTCGAGCACACGGAACCTGGCGATGCCATGCAGATTGATGACGTAGCGTCCGTCGCCGCTCTCGGTGATGGAGGTGATGCGGCCGAGGCAGCCGACCTTGGCGAGCTCCGGCTCGCCATTCTCTCGACGGGCGCCATCGAGGCGCGGCTGGATCATGCCGATGACGCGTTGATCCTTCAGCGCCTCGTCGACCATTGCGAGGTAGCGCGGCTCGAAGATATTGAGGGGCATCTGACCGCCGGGCAGCAGCAGCGACCCGGTCAGCGGGAAGACCGGCACCACCTCGGGCAGGTCGGACTCGCGGGTGTAGTTGGTATTGCCAGCGTGAACCAAAGTGGGCCTCCGTCTCCAACCATCGATGTGGCGCAGGCGGCGGCAAACTCAAGGGACGGGCCGATCACAGATGCCGTAGCGCGGGGACCTTTTCGGCGCCGCCGGAAAGAGTCGGGTTGGGTGTGGGCAGGCGTGCAGGGGCGCGCTGTGGCACGCCCCTCACCATCTCAAGCGAACAGCAGCGTCGACAGGCGCTTGCGCGCGTCGCGGGTGGCGGGATCGGCGCCACCCCAGGCCTCGAAGAATTCAAGCAGCTTTTTGCGCGCGCCGTCGTCGGTCCAGGTCCGGTCGCGGCGGACGATTTCGAGCAGCTGGCGTGCAGCCTCAGCGCGCTCGCCCTTGGCCTGTGCGATCAGCGCGAGGTCGAAGCGGGCCTGATGGTCGTCGGGATCGGCGGTGAGGGCCGCCTCAAGGGCCGCGCTGTCGCCGAGCGCCGAGATTTCCTCCTGCAGCTTCAGCTTGGTCCGCACGGTCGCGAGGATCGGATCGGCGGCCTTGTCGGCCGGGACCTGATCGAGGACCAGCCGAGCGTGGACGGCATCGCCGGCTGAGAGATAACATTCCGCAAGACCTGCGGCCGCCGCGAGATCCCCAGGCGCGTGCTGCAGGATGGCGGCGAAGATCTCAGCGGCATTGCCGGCGTCGCCGGCCGCCAGCAGCGCCTGGGCTTCGACGAGGGCCGCGGCGAGCGGATCCTCGGCCGGTCCCGCGGGGCCCGCCACGCGGTCGATGAAAGCCGTCACCTCGCTTTCCGGCAAGGCGCCCATGAAGCCGTCGACCGGCTGTCCGTCGACGAACGCGAAGACGGCTGGGATCGACTGCACGCCGAGCTGGCCGGCAATCGAGGGATGTTCGTCGATGTTCATCTTCACCAGCTTGACGCGGCCGCCGGCGGCGGTGACCGCCCGCTCGAGGATCGGCGTCAGCTGCTTGCAGGGACCGCACCAGGGCGCCCAGAAATCGACCAGCACCGGCTGCTCGCGGGAAGCGGCGACGACGTCGGCGCCAAAACCGGCCGTCGTCGTGTCCTTGATCAGCGGTCCGCCGGCAGCAGCGCCGGTTGAGCCGGGCGCGGTTGCGGCAGGCGCCTCCCGCGGGGCCGCCCCGCTGAGGCCGGCGGTCTGCGTGCCATAGCTCGAACCGTAGGGATTTTGGCTCATCTCAGTTTCCTTCGCTTGCCGGTTCGGCCGGTCGGATCGGGGTCTCGTCGAGGGAGACGACCAGCGGCGCATGGCCGGTGGCCGCCAGGAAGGCGAGGAGGTCGTCGCGGGCGATCGTCGTCGTCGCGGTGTTGACCAGCGGATGGCAGTTGAGCCTCTCATGCGTGAGGAGGCCGGCATCGAGCACCACCCGCACCTGGTGGCCGGTATCGTTGACGACGCCAAAAGCGGTGACCGAGCCCGGCGATACGCCCAGCAGCGCCTGCATCTGGTCGGCGCCGGCAAAGGACAGCCGCCCTTGCGCGCCGATCGTCTTGTGCAGCGTCTTCAGGTCGACCGTGCGGTTCTCCTCGGCGACGACGAGGAAGATCGTGCCCTTCTTGTCCTTTAGGAAGAGGTTCTTGGTATGGCCGCCGGGGATCGCCCCGCGCAGTGCCTGGCTTTCCTCGACCGTGTGCAAGGCTTCATGGTCCACCGTCGTTGTGGCGATGCCCTGCCGGTCGAGGAAGGCGAAGAGGTTCTCGCGGGAGAGGCTCATGGATACTCGCATTCGGCGCCGCATGGGCAGTGTGACCGAGGTAGCGGCAGAGGCTCGGCGGATCAAGGGCGGGGCGGGGCCTTGGGGCATCCCCAGCAAGGGGCGCCAGAGAAAAGTGCAGGCGCCTTGCGGAAAATCCGCCAGAAAGTCGCTCTCCCCTGTTGCATTCACCCGGTCATTCCGTCATACAGCGCCAGTCCGCGGCAGAGACCGCCGCGGGGAGCGGGCGGGCGTAGCTCAGGGGTAGAGCACAACCTTGCCAAGGTTGGGGTCGAGGGTTCGAATCCCTTCGCCCGCTCCAATTTTCTTCCCAAACATCTTCGTTACATTGCTTCAGGGCTCGCGCAGGCGGGCCTTTTTGCTGTTTGGCTTGATGCTCTTGGAATGCTGATGTCTCCGGAACTGGACGCATGGCCTTTGCCTGGCACATGATGCGGCATGTGCACCCTCTACAGCATTACCAAGGGCCAGGCGGCCATCCTCGAGTTCACCCGGGCGATGCGCGACCGCACCGGCAACCTCCCGCCCATGCCCGGCATCTTCCCTGATCAGCCGGCCCCGATCGTTCGCACGGTCGAGGGCGAGCGCGAGCTGTCGCTGGTGCGGTGGGGCATGCCGACGTCGTCGCAGGAACTGTTCCGGAAGGCGAAGCTGCGGGCCGAGAAGCTCGAGGCGAAGGGCAAGCCCGTCGACTTCCACGCCCTCTTGAGGGCTGAGCCCGATGGCGGCACCACCAATGTCCGCAACACCGCATCGAAGCACTGGCTGCGCTGGCTTGGGCCCCAGAACCGCTGTCTGGTGCCGTTCACCTCTTTTAGCGAATACGACGCCGTCACCAAGGTGCCGATCTGGTTCGCCGGTAACGAAAGTCGCCCCCTGATGGTGTTCGCCGGCATCTGGACGACTTGGACATCGGTCAGGAAGGTGAAGGAGGGCGAGATCACAACCGACCTCTTCGGCTTCCTTACGACTGAACCCAACGAGACCGTCGGCGCCGTTCATCCGAAGGCGATGCCGGTGATCCTGACGACGGCCGAGGAGATGGACGTCTGGATGCGGGCAGAATGGTCGGAGGCGAAGGAATTGCAGAGGCCGCTGCCGGATGGCGTTCTCGAGATCGTCGCGCGCGGCGACAGAAAGGATCCGACCGAATGATCTACCGCATTGCCGAGTACATCGACCGCGTTGAACGGGAGAGGCCCCAGCTCTATCGGTTCATGACGTCCATCTGGCCACTGCTGGGCCTTGCCACCATTGCTGCTCTGGCGGCCTGGACCCTCGGAATGATCGGCTAGGTCTGCGACTTGGGAGCAGGCTGGCGCGGAAGCCTGCCTTCAAGGGTAGTGTCGCTTACTTTTCCGGGAGGAATGGCGCACCGACGATCCTGATACCGCTTTCCGTACGACGGACAGCAGGCTCGGTTTTCGTGTCATCGACGGCTGGCTGACGAGCATCTGGCTGAGGAGTCCCGGCACGCGAGCCTTCGGTCCCTGCCACGAGGATGGCCTGCTCTGGGGCACCAAGCCTGCTGACTTTCGCATGCTCATGCGCCAAGGAAGGCATTGCACTGAGGATCAAGGTAGCAGTGCCCGCCATGGCTACAGCGATGAAATGCATAAGTTTCTTCCGTCCGAACATGACATAGTCAGCCACCAAACACGGTTCGCCAGCGTCGGTTCCGTCCGTTCCAAACTTGCCGAGTTTTTAGGATAACTCCGTTGCCGAGCTGCTCCGGCGCCCGCTCTAGCCCGGCCGAACCGGGCGATTTGGAACAAAATACGATGTCGTCGCCATGGACATCGCCGCATCCCTAAACCCGCCGGGCATCCGGATCGCGCCATCCACTGCTGACGCATCACTCAGCGGCAGGATAGTCGGGGTCGAGGGCAGGCGGCATGTGGCTTGGGCAACCCTTTCCAGGGTTTGTCAGGCCGTTCGGCAAAAGCGGACAGACAGGTGGGTTACCACATGCGACGACCGTGTGATTCCCAGCTGGAAGAAGATACCAACGTCGACGGTGTCCGATACTCGCCTTATCAGCGCTGAGCCCGAGCTGCGAGTATCCTGCTGGTTGAGGCTGCATCCGCGGGACGACCGAACATAAAGCCTTGACCGAGGACGCACCCCATTTCCTGAGAGCGGGTTGCCTGGTTTTTTGTCTCGATGCCTTCTGCAACAACGCGGATATCCAGTCGACGACCGATCCGTATCAGTGCCTCGACGATGACCTCGCTAGGCAGATCGTTATGCAGGCGATCAACAAACGACTTGTCGATCTTGATGATGTCGACGGGGAATGTCCTTAAATGTGTCAGGGACGCAAATCCCGTTCCGAAGTCGTCGAGCGCGACCAGCAGGCCCCGCTGCCGCAACCGTTCGATTGCCTCGATGATACCGCTCGTTAGACCGTCCATGAAGACGGCTTCCGTTATCTCGAGGACGATGTGTTTCAGAGGTACCCGTTTGCTGTCGAAGGCTTCGGAAAACAATTGCTCCAAGTCACCCCGCGCAAAGTCCACGGCCGAAAGATTGATGCCGACATGCTGGAACATAAGGCCGCTGTCGATCCAGCAACGAAGGTCATGGGCTACCTGAGCAAGCATTTGGCGCGTCAGCCGGCTGGCAAGCAAGCGCTCTGAGAAAACCTCCTGAAAGCATCCTGCGGCCAACACCGCGCCGTCGTTTGCGATGACCCTAGAAAGCGCCTCAAGGCCGACAACCTCCTCGGTGTCGAGCCTGACCAGCGGCTGGTAGAAGGTCGCTACGCGGCCTTCATCCAAGGCGCACGCCATCGTTTCGACGACGTTCGCCGTTCGGATCAAGGCGGAACGGAATGCGGAATCAAAGGGCGCGTAGCCGCCACGATGGTTCGCCTTTGCCTGCTGCAGAGCCAGCCCAGCATTCTGACGAAGGGTGCAACCGTCATCCCCGTCGGCACCAAACAGGGCGCCGCCAACGGATACCTGCGGCTTCCCGCCACCAAATCCTGGCATCGTCATGCTCGCCAGAACATCGAAGGCAATCGACTGAAGATCGAAATGGCTCGAGCAGCCAAGGCAGATAATGGCAAACTCGTCGCTGCTCAGCCGAAAGACGCAGTCCCCGGCCGACAGCGCTTGGAGGCGGGCCGCGACCTCGCAGATCACCTGATCGCCGGCTGCGTGGCCTTTTGTGTCGTTCGTTCGCTTGAGGTGATCGATATCGAGCAGGAGGAGCCCAAAGTCCGACCCTTTAGCTTGTGCAAGGCGTTCAAGCACCTGGGTAAAAGACTGCCGGTTTGGAAGCGCCGTCATCTCATCATAGAAGGCGAGACGGTGTGAACGCTGCCGGCTATCCGCAAGCTCCTGGCTGACAAATGATGAAACGTTCGGTTCGAAACTCTCGAGCATGCTCATCTGCAACCTTCTCAAGGACAAGGGCGAATGCGTCGCTGGATCTGTGCGAATTGAGGCCACCAGCGGCGCAAGCCGCCAGTGGCCCCGATGGCCGCTACTGAAGGAGCTTGCAGAGTTGAACCAGACTGAACTCGAAGCCGTTCGGGTCGCCGAGAACACCGCGACACTGACGCTTCATAGCGCGCTGTTCTCTGCTGCTCATCTCACTGTAGCGTTGCAGTCCCCGTGCCACGACCGCGGTGGGCCTGCCGATCCCGCGAATTCCGCGGTTGCCGGTGAGGATGCCAGTGCTTGCCCCCGGCACGGGATTGGCCTTTCCAACGCCCAGGCCGTTTGGCGTGCCGGAGCCATTGGCTGCGCCGCCTGACGCGTTATTAAGAGTGCCAGCGCCACTGCCACCGCCCGAACTCGAATTGGTGGAGGTGCTGCGGGTGCTGTCGCCAAGGGAAGCGCCGACGCCGATACCGGAGTTTCCGCCAACGCTAGCATCAACGCCGGCATTGACGCCTTGCCCGCCACCAACGGAGGCCCCAAGGCCGGCATTGACGCCCTGAGATCCGCCGATGGAGGCGCCGCCGCCGGCATTCACACCGTCGCCACCGCCGATCGAGGCTCCGGCACCGGCGTTGATACCGCTCGAATCGCCGACAGACGCTCCCAAACCGGCGTTCACTCCGTCTGATCCGCCAAGCGAAGCACCAACACCAGCGTTGACACCGCGGCTTCCGCCTGCCGATACGCCGGCGCCGACGCCCAGGCCGCCGGAACCACCGACGGCGTTACCGAGGCCACCGACCGCACCACCGACAGCGTTTCCCACGCCGCCGACGGCTCCGCCGAGTCCACCAAGGCCACCGCCGCCTGCGCCGCCCCGGCTTGAACCACCGCCAGCGAACTCAGCTTGCGAAGGGCTTGAAAGAGTAACAATGCTGCACGCCAGGATAGCTGCAGTCACACGTAACATACGGTTTTGCATCGCTTTATTCTCCCAGTGCGTAAATTGCACTGACAACCCAAGCGATTATTAGCCTGCAACATTCCGGAGAACGAAGGGCTAGGATTAACGGTAAGTTAGTACCAAAAGTTGACGTTTTGGAACCTGGCTTTCCTGCTTGCATACCCCAGAGCCTGCAACCCCTGGGCTGCGGCAAATCTGATGATCAGGTACGGAAAGCGGAGTGCCCGCGGTGCGGCTGGAGCCGGGGCGCCGGATTCGGCGGCGGCGGGCCGGCTTTCTGCGGTTTGGGGCTGCGTAAAGCCTTTGAAGCGGCTATGTCCCGTCATGGAGATGTAATCAACCCGGCCGTGCCGTTCCCCTCACGGAACCTGCGGCCCGCCGAGGAGAGACCGATATGGCGAGAAAACCGAATTTCGACTTCGAGCGCCAGGAGCGCGACAAGGCCAAGGCCGCCAAGAAGGCCGCCAAGCTCGACGCCCGGACGGCGAAGAAGGAAGAGGGCCAGCCCGAAGACGCCCCGGCCGACACCGAAGAGTGACGGCGGCCCCGTCCAACGACGCCTGACGGCGCCCGCCGACGCCTGTTGAACAAGCCGGGCGCCAGCCTGGCGCCTGACGGCGCCGGGTCTCGGGCTTGCGAGGAGCCGCCCAGGCCCTTGTTTCGACCCTGGCCCCAGACCGCGGGCGCTTCCCTCACCCTTGGCTCGGACGGTCCGCCGATCGCCCCAAATTTTCTGGACGTGGACGGCCGGCAAATCCATCCCCACGCAGCCTCGCCATGGCATCTCGGCCGCCAAGCGCAGACCGCGCACCGGCGGGAAAGCATTCCGCGTGGCTGCAGGACGCCGGAGGGATGGACGATGAAGACGACACCAGACGAGTTTCCCGAGGTCATCGCCGATATCGACTACCGCATCGAGCAGACCTGGCTGAAGATCAGGCGCGAGGCGGCCCTCAGGCAGGCCAAGCGCGAGCGTGTGGAAGGCCCGGCCGTGGATTTCCGCGAGATCAGCGGCACGTCCGCGGCGATCGTCGACCACATCTGGTCCTACGTCCTCGACATCTGCCGTTCCCGCCAGATCCGCCCGGCCGTCCTCGTGCCGCAGGCCGCGACGTCGCTGCGCTATCTCTGCCGCGCGCTCGTCGACTACGGCCGCGAGCGGCAGGAGGCAGGTGGCGACGCCCGCCAGATCAAGACCGCAGCCAACCGCGCCGCGCAAACCGTGCAGAAACACATTGAGGTCACCGCGCGCGAGGCCATGCTCGGCTATGCCGGCGGAAAACCGGTGTTTCCGCGTGCGGACTGGCCCGACAGCTGGATCAAGGCCAGCACCCGCAAGGCGCTGGCGGCTGGCCTCTTTCTGCTCGGCATGCTGGCCGGGGGCATTGTGACGAAGGCTTTCGGAAACCTTCTTCCTTGAGCGTTGCCGGCGGCCCGCGGCCTCGCATGGCTGACGGCGCCTTTCGTCGGTTCTGTCGGAAACGGGAATCTTCCGCTCACTTTTAGTTGAAGAAACTTTGCGGCGGTCACGGCGTACTCACCTGAATAGCTCAGTGGAGTGCAGCATGAGTTCCTTCCTCGACGAGGTTGCCGTCATCCTCGGCGCCCAGGCTGCACTGTCCGAAACCGATCGAGAGATCATCGAGGCGATGATCGACATTGGCACGGAAAAGTCCGAGATCGCCGCGACATTCGGCTACGCGCCCGCGCAGGTCGAGGCGGTTGCCGAGGAGCAAGCGAAATCCTCCAGCACCAAAGCCGTTCGCACGGATCGCTAGATCATTGTCTCTGGAGAACGTCGGACGGTCGGATATCCCTTCGACCTTCGCCCTCTTTCGCTCATCGCCATGAACCTTGTTTTCGCCGGGCAAGCGACAAGGTGCATGAACCTGCGGACATGAAAAAGGGCGCAGCCTGCGCCGCGCCCTTCGACCGTCATCCCTTTGATGAATGTTACTCCGCAGCCTTGACGGCGAGCTGGCGTTCGCTGCCGAGCACTGCATGCAGCCGCTCCTCGTCGAGCTCGCCTTCCCAGCGGGCGACGACGAGCGTCGCCACGGCATTGCCGACGAGGTTGGTGAGGGCGCGGCATTCCGACATGAAGCGGTCGACGCCGAGGATCAGCGCCATGCCGGCGACCGGCACCGAGGGCACGACGGAGAGCGTTGCCGCCAGCGTGATGAAGCCGGCGCCGGTGATGCCGGCAGCGCCCTTCGACGACAGCATGGCGACCAGCAGCAGCAGGACCTGATCCCAGAGCGACAGCTCGATGTTCGTCGCCTGGGCGATGAACAGGGCCGCCAGCGTCATATAGATGTTGGTGCCGTCGAGGTTGAAGGAGTAGCCGGTCGGGATGACGAGGCCAACGACCGACTTCTTGGCGCCGGCATTCTCCATCTTCTCCATGAGGGTCGGCAGCGCCGCCTCGGAGGACGAGGTGCCGAGGACGAGCAGCAGCTCTTCCTTAATGTAGCTGAGGAGCTTGAAGATCGAGAAGCCGTTGTAGCGGCAGACGGCGCCGAGGATCAGCACCACGAACAGCAAGGAGGTGAGGTAGAAGGTGCCGACCAGCATCGCCAGGTTGGCAACCGAGCCGATGCCGTATTTGCCGATGGTGAAGGCCATGGCGCCGAAAGCGCCGATCGGGGCGGCCTTCATCAGGATCGCGACCAGGCGGAAGAACGGCGCCGAGAGCGCCTGCAGGAAGGACAGGACCGGCGCACCCTTCTCGCCAACCATGGCAAGCGAGATGCCGAACAGCACGGCGAAGAACAGCACCTGCAGGATGTCGCCGGTGGCGAACGCCCCGACGATGGTGTTCGGGATGATGTTCATCAGGAAGCCGACGATCGACTGGTCGTGCGCCTTCGAGGAGTAGTCGGCGACGGCGCTGGCATCGAGCGAGTTCGGATCGATGTTCAGCCCGGCACCCGGCTGCACAAGGTTCGCGACGATAAGGCCGACGACCAGCGCAAGGGTCGAGAAGGTGAGGAAGTAGGCCATGGCCTTGCCGACGACGCGGCCGACCTTCTTCAGATCGCTCATCGCGGCGATGCCAGTGGTCACCGTCAGGAAGATCACCGGGGCGATGATCATCTTCACCAGTTTGATGAAGGCGTCACCCAGCGGCTTCAGGCTTTCGCCGAGGGAAGGGTAGAAGTGGCCGAGCAGAATGCCGAGGGCGATCGCGGTCAATACCTGGACATAAAGTTGCCGGTACAAGGGCTTGCGGGCCACCGGCTCGCCGGTCTTGCTCAAATCGATTTCCATGAAACGTCTCTCCTCGACAGCGTCGCGGGCAGCCTGACCCCGCAAGGTCTGCCGCCCGGCCTGCAGCGCGCGATACGCCATGCGTGCCGCCCTGTCGACCCTTTGACCGAGATGTGAGGGCCTTCCGGCGGTGCCGGAAGGGGGTGGCGGGGCGGCCCTAACGCTCGCCGCGCAGCTCTGCCGCTTCCTCCGCCACGCCCGGCTCTAGCGGCCGCGGGCTGAGGTCGACGCCATCGGCGAGCCGGTCGACCACCTCCTGCAGGGCGGTGACGCGGGTATACTTCTTGTGGTTGGCGGCGATCAGCTTCCAGGGCGCAACCTCGGTCGAGGTCTTGTCGAGCATGGTCTCGGCCGCCTCGACATAGGCGTCCCACTTCGAGCGGTTGCGAAAATCCTCGACGCTGAGCTTCCAGCGCTTCAACGGATCGTCCATCCGCTTCAGGAAGCGCTGCAGCTGCTCGTCCTTGGTGATGGCGAGGAAGATCTTGACGATGCGGGTGCCGTTGTCGGCGAGCTGCTTCTCGAAGTCGTTGATCTCCGCATAGGCCCGCCGCCATTCCGCTTCCATGGCGAAGCCTTCGACGCGCTCGACCAGCACGCGGCCATACCAGGAGCGATCGAACACCGCGATCTCGCCCTTCCCCGGAAGCCGCTCCCAGAAGCGCTTGAGGTAATGGTGTTTCGCCTCGGACGGGGTCGGGGCGGCGATCGGCCAGACGCGGAAGCCACGGGGATCGAGGACGTTCGACATGCGGCGGATGGCGCCGCCCTTGCCGGCGGCATCCCAGCCCTCGAGCACGATCACCGCGCTGCGGCCGGAATGCAGATAGGCTTGCTGGATCCGCACCAGGGTCAGCTGAAGGTCGCTGAGCCTGGTTTCGTAATGGCCCTTGGCCATGCTGGTGCTCATGTCGAGATCAGCCAGTCGGTGCTTCTTGGCCATGCGCCCTCTCCCTCAGTTGACGCGATCATCGCTGTAGCTGCCCGCAAGCGCAAGCTGTGCGCCTCTAGAGCAGGCCATGTCAAAGCCCGGCGCAGCAGCGATTGTCCGGCGATAGGGTAGCGAAAACCGCCTTGTGTGTTCAGCGCGCATTCAGCCGGCGAGGCCCAGATTTCGACGCAGAAATTCGCCATTCCTTTCGCCGGGAAAGGCATATTCGCCACCCCCGTCTGGTCGCTCAAGGATCACAGCATGCGCACCTCCCTCAAGGCTCTTATCCTCGGCCTCGGGCTCCTTATTCCCGGCGCCGCGATGGCCGCCTCCAGCGCCGTCGTCACCGGCGACCTCAACGTGCGCACCGGGCCGGGGCCCGGCTACCAGCGTTATGGCACCATCCCGGCCGGCGACGAGGTCACCGTCTACGGCTGCCTTGCCGGCTACAACTGGTGCGACATCGACTGGGCGGGCGGCCGCGGCTGGGTCTCCGGAAATTACCTGTTGACGCTCGGGCGGCAGTATTACCGGCGGCCGCTCTCGAGCGTCGGCGTCTATGTCGGCGTGCCCGTCCTCGGCTTCGACCCCTACGACTATCACCGCCGCTATTACACCGGCCGGTCCTGGTACCATGACCGCTATCTCGACGGCCCGCGCCGCGGCCCCGACCGGCGGGACTTCCGCGGCCCGCCGCGCGAGGATCGCTACGAGGGGCGCTATGACGGGCGTTATGATGGACGAGACGGCGGGCGCTTTGATCGGCGCGACGATCGCCGGGATGACCGGTTCGATGAGGGGCGCGACGACCGCCGCGACCGCGGCGACGAGCGTTTCGGGCGGCGCGGCGAAAACTTCGAGCGCGGCGATAACGACCGCTTCGACAATGATCGCTTCGATCCGCGCCGGGGTCCGGAGGGCCGCGACGGTGATCGCTTCGGCTCCCGGTCGGATGACGGCGATTTCCGCGACGGCCGCCGCGGGCCAGATGGCGACGATCGCCGGGGCCGCCGCGTCCCCATCGAGCAGCAGGATTTCTGATCGTTCAGCATTGGCGAACGAATCGTCTTGAGGAAGGCAAGCAGCCGGGTCAGCAGGCCCGGCTGCGACAGAACCGACGAACCTTGGCCCGGCGGCGATGCGTGCCGATTGTCAACGCAGCGTTGACAACTACCCCCTCGCGCCCAGCTTTGTGAGAGCCCGCCGGAGGGCCAGATGGAGGGCACACCAGCCTCGAAGGGATTTCGACATGCTCGACCAGATCAAGGGCCTCCACCACGTCACCTCGATGGCCGCCAATGCCCGCGAGAACAACGCTTTCTTCACCGACACGCTGGGCCTCCGCCGGGTGAAGAAGACGGTGAATTTCGACTCGCCGGACGTCTATCACCTCTACTACGGCGACGAGACCGGCAGCCCCGGCTCGGTGATGACCTATTTCCCGTTCCCGGATGCGGCGCGCGGCACGCCCGGTGCGGGTGAGGTCGCGACCACCGCCTTCGCCGTTCCGAAAGGCGCGCTCGGCCTCTGGGAGACTCGGCTCTCGTCCGCGGGCGTCGCCGGGCTCTCGCGCGACACCGCCTTCGGCGCCGAGCGGATGCATTTTGCAGGTCCCGATGGCGAGGGGTTCTCGCTGATCGAGGGCGACGACGATCGCGCGCCCTTCCTCGGTGGCGGCGTCGATGCCGATGCGGCGGTGCGTGGTTTCCATTCCGTCCAGCTACGGCTGCGCGACGGCGGCGCCACCGAAGAGCTTTTGAAGTTCATGGGCTATGAGGAAGTCGACCGGTCCGGTGCCGTCACCCGGCTGCAGGTGCCCGGCGGGACCGCCGGGATCATCGACATCGAGACGCTGCCGGGTGCGCCGAGGGCGCGGCAAGGGGCAGGCTCCGTCCACCACGTCGCCTTCGCCGTCGAGAACCGGGCCGCGCAGCTCGCGGTGCGCCAGGCGCTGCTGGATACCGGCTACCAGGTCACCCCGGTGATCGACCGCGACTATTTCTGGGCGATCTACTTCCGCACCCCCGGCGGGGTGCTGTTCGAGGTGGCCACCAACGAGCCGGGCTTCGACCGCGACGAGCCGCTCGCCCATCTCGGCGAGAGGCTGATGCTGCCGACCCGCTACGAGCCCTCGCGTGCCGCCATCGAGGCGCACCTGCCGCCGCTCGGCGACGCAACCTGACCAGAACTTCCCGGCGGGCGACCGCCGGGAAGTTCGCATGATGCCGTGCCGAAGCCTGGGCGTTCGCACGCCGGGCGACGGCCAAAGGAGGTTTCCCATGGACTACCGCCATCACCACCAGCCCGCCGCGACGCCGGGCGCGCCAACGTTTTTCCTGTTCCACGGGACCGGGGGCGACGAGACGCAGTTCCTTGACCTTGCCCGGCAGATCCTGCCCGAGGCCGGGCTCGTCTCGCCGCGCGGCGACGTGCTGGAGATGGGGGCGGCGCGCTTCTTCCGCCGCCTCGCCGAGGGCCGCTACGACATGGACGACCTCGCCCGCGCGACGGAGAAGATGCGCCGCTTTGTCGCCAGCAAGCGTCCGGCCCCTTCCGCAACCGCAACGCTGCCGAAGACGCTCGGGCTCGGCTATTCCAACGGCGCCAACATCTTGGCCACCACGCTCTTCGCCGACCCCGCTCTGTTCGATGCCGTGGTGCTGATGCACCCGCTCATTCCCTTCGAGCCGGAGATCGCGCCCGGGATGGCCGGCAGGCGCGTGCTGATCACCGCCGGGCGGCAGGACCCGATCTGTCCGCCGGCGCTGACCGAGCGGCTAGCGGAGAGCCTTTCGGCCGCCGGCGCTTTGGTCGAGACGGTCTGGCACCCCGGCGGCCATGAGATCCGCGATGCCGAGATCCAGGCGGCCGCCGCCTTCCTGCGCGACGCCGGAGAGGCGCAAGGTCAAGCCGCATGAGCGGGATCGAACGGCAGGACTCGGAGGGCAAGGGCAGCTATTCCCTCGGTGGGCCCGGCGGCGCGGTGGCTAGGCTGACCTTCTCCAAGGCCGGCGCGACGATGATCATCATCGACAGCACCGAGGTCCCCGACGCGTTCCGCGGCCAGGGCGCCGGCGTATCGCTCGTCGCCCGTGCGGTCGAGGACGCCCGCGCCGCGGGGCTGAAGATCATCCCGCTCTGCCCGTTTGCCGCGGCGCAGTTTAAGCGCCATCCGGAATGGGCCGACGTCCTGAAATAGCCAGCCCCGGCGCGTAGCGGACTTCTCCAAGGGCCGCTTCCACTTGCCGCCGGAGGAAGACGCCGAGTTCAACCCGCGGCCGGACCCGGTGCGGATCCGGCCGGGGACCTGACGCCCTCACTGGAAGTTCCGGCCTCTCGGCAGCACCGCGCGCGCTTCCCGGTCGGGGGCGACGTGCGCATAGTCCGCCGGCAGGGCCTGCTCGCCCGACTCCCGCCACACCGCCTTGCGGAGTTCGTCGAGACGCCGCCGGTGCAGGCGGCCCTCGTCGATCGGCCGGCGGACCTCGTCGGCGCGCGACAAGAGGCCGCCGAGCGTGTTCTCGGGACTGGGCGGGATGCTGCCGCCATCCCGCCGCTTGACCGGGCCGGGCCGCAGCGGGCTGCGGACATGGTCGGCCGGCGCCATATGGCTGGCGGTGTCGAGCCCGCCGGTCGCGATGTGCATCAGGAGGCCGGTGAGGTCTTCGATCTCGTCGGCGACGACATGGATGACGCCGCGGTCGGACTGCATCCGGCCGGTCACCTTGACGAAGCGGGCGCCGAGCACGATCGGCCGCAGCCGCTCGAACACTTTCGGCCAGACGATGATGTTGGCCACCCCGGTCTCGTCCTCGATGGTCATGAAGATCACGCCCTTCGCCGAGCCCGGCCGCTGCCGCACCAAAACGAGGCCGGAGACGGTGACGCGCCGCCCCGAGGGCAGCGTTTCCAGCGTCTGGTTGGTCAGCACCCTCTGCCGCCGCAAGGTCTCGCGGACAAAGAAGACGGGGTGCGCCTTCAGCGACAGCGAGATGAAGCGGTAGTCGTTGATCACCTCCTCGCCCATCGGCATCGGCGGCAGCGCCGCGTCCGGCTCCTTCTGCAGGTCCTGCGCCGCGGCGCTCTCGAACAGCGGCAGCCGCTCGGCAGCGCCTTTCGGGTCGAGCGCCTGCGCCGCCCAAAGCGCGTCGCGGCGCGACAGGCCGAGCCCGGCAAAGGCGTCGGCATCGGCCAGCCGCTCCATCGCCCCGCGGTCGAGGCCCGAGCGCAGCCAGAGGTCGCGTACGGAATCATAGGCGCCGGTCTCCGCCCGGATCGCCACCAGCCGCGCCATCTCCGCCTCCGACAGCCCCTTCACTTGCCGGAAGCCGAGCCGCACGGCGTGCTTCGAGCGGATTGCGTCCTGCATCTCCCGGTGTCGGCGCTGCAGCTGCGCAGGGTCGAAGGGGGCTTCCTCGAGCGTGCAGTCCCAGTCCGAGCGGTTGACGTCCACGGCGCGCACCGCGATGCCGTGATCGCGGACGTCGCGGACGATCTGCGCGGGGGCGTAGAAGCCCATCGGCTGGGCATTGATCAGCGCGGCGGCGAAGACGTCGGGATAATGGCACTTCATCCAGCAGGAGGCGTAGACCAGGAGCGCGAAGGAGGCGGCGTGGCTCTCGGGAAAGCCGTATTCGCCGAACCCCTCGATCTGCCGGAAGCAGCGCTCGGCGAACTCCCTTGTGTAATCCCGGGCGACCATGCCGTCGATCATCTTCTGGCGGAAGGTCGAGAGCTTGCCGGAGCGCTTGAACGTCGCCATCGCCCGGCGCAGCTGGTCGGCCTCGCCGGGCGTGAAGCCGGCGGCGACGATGGCGATCTGCATCGCCTGTTCCTGGAACAGCGGCACGCCGAGCGTGCGCTTCAGCACCTCGTAGAGCGCCGGGCTCTCGTAGACCGGCTTCTCCAGCCCCATCCGGCGCTTCAGATAGGGGTGCACCATGTCGCCCTGGATCGGCCCCGGCCGCACGATCGCGACCTCGATGACGAGGTCGTAGAAGGCATTGGGCTTCAGCTTCGGCAGCATGGTCATCTGGGCACGGGACTCGATCTGGAACACGCCGAGCGTGTCGGCCCGGTGTGTCATCTTCCAGGTCGGCCCGTCCGGCGGCTCCTTTGGCAAGGTCGCCAGGGTGTAGGCTTCGCCGTAATGCTTCTTGATGAGGTCGAAGCCGCGGCGCAGGCACGACAGCATGCCGAGCGCCAGAATGTCGATCTTGAGGATCTTCAGCTCGTCGAGGTCGTCCTTGTCCCATTCGACGATGGTCCGGCCCTTGGCGCCGGTGTTGAGGATCGGCACCGTCTCGTCGATCCGCCCGCGCGTCAGCACGAAGCCGCCGACATGCTGCGAGAGATGGCGCGGAAACCCCATCAGCTCCGAGGCGAAGGAGAGGACGTTGGCGGTGGTCGCATCGGTGGCAGCAAGGCCGGCGGCCGCGGCCTCCCGCTCGCCGAGATCGCTGGAGGAATAGCCCCAGACCGAGCCGGACAGGGCGGAGACCGCATCGTCCGAAAGGCCAAAGGCCTTGCCGACCTCGCGCGCCGCCGAGCGGGCGCGGTAGGTGATGACGGTCGCGGCGATCGCGGCATTGTCGCGGCCGTACTCCTGGTAGATCCAGTTGATGATCTCGTCGCGCCGCTCGTGCTCGAAGTCGATGTCGATGTCCGGCGGCTCGTCGCGCTCGGGCGAGATGAAGCGCTCGAACAGGAGGCCGGTGATCTCCGGGTCCACCTCGGTGATGCCGAGGCAGTAGCAGACGGTGGAGTTGGCCGCCGAGCCGCGCCCTTGGCAGAGGATCCGCATCTTGCGCGCCGCCAGGACGATGCGGTGGACGGTGAGGAAATAGGGCTCGTATTGCAGCGTCCGGATGATCGCCAGCTCGTGCTCGATCTGGTCGAGGACCTTCTGCGGCACGCCGCGGGGATAGCGCCAGCGCGCGCCGATGGCGGCGAGGTGGCTCAGTTCCTCGGCCGGTGTGCGGGCGAGCTTCAGCGCCTCGTCGGGATATTCGTATTTCAGGCTCTTCAGGTCGAACTGCAGCTCGCCGAAGAAGCGCAGGCTCTCTGTCACAGCGCCAGGGTGGTCGCGGAACAGCGCCGCCATCTCGTCCGCCGACTTGATGTGCCGCTCGGCGTTCCGGGCGAGCTGCAGCCCGGCCTCGGCGAGGGGCACATGCAGGCGGATCGCGGTCAGCACGTCCTGCATCCGCTGCCGCTCCGGCGCGTGGTAGAACACGTCATTGGTGGCGACGAGCGGGGTCTTGCAGGTGCGCGCAAGGCTTGCGGCCCGGGCGAACCGGCGCTGGTCGGTGCCGTCATGGCAAGGCGCGACGGCGAGCCGCACCGCTTTGCCAAAAGCGTTGGCTAGCGGCGAGAGCACGCCGCGCGCCCCTTGCACTGCTGCCTCGGCTGCCATGCTGTCGAGATCGCCGAGGCCCGCGGGCGCGAGCACGGCAAGGTTCAGCCCCTCGCCCCATTCCAAGAGGTCGGCAAGAAAGAGATCGCAGCTGCCCTTGTCGGCCCGCAGGTTGCCGGTGGTCAGCAAGCGGCAGAGCCGGCCCCAGCCGGCGCGGTCGCGGGGATAGGCGAGGATATCGGGCGTGCCGTCGGCAAACACCAGCCTTGCCCCCGGCGCGAAGCGGAACCCCGCCTCGCGCGCCGCCTGGTAGCCGCGCACCACGCCGGCGACCGTGTTGCGGTCGGCAAGGCCCATGCCGGCAAGGCCCCGGCCTTGCGCCGCCAGCACCAGTTCCGGCGGCTGCGAGGCGCCGCGCAGGAAGGAGAAATTGCTGGCGACGCCGATCTCGGCGAAGCCCTGTAGGCCCGACATCACGCAAAGATCCCATGCAGGTACCAGGCCGCGACCGGCGGCACGGGGATCGCGGGATCCACCACCTCGCCGTGAAAACCTTTGCGGAACAGCCAGTAGCGACGGCCGTCGGCATCCTCGATGCGGAAATAGTCGCGCGTCCGCTCGGCCTCGCCGCGCCACCATTCCGGCGCGATCCGCTCCGGCCCCTCGAACTTGCGCACGACATGCAGCGCCCGGCGCCAGCGAAAGTTCAGCGGCACGCCGTCGGGGACGGCGAAGGTTGCCTCCACCGGCTCGGGCACCGGCAACAGCCGCACCGGCCGCAGCCCGTCGAACGGGTGCAGGACGATCGCCGTCTCCGGCCGCGGCGCAGCGCGTCCCTTGCGCACGGGGCTCTGCAAGGCGGCGGACTTTTTGTCATCCGGCAAGGTTTCGGCGCGACTCTCCGCGGCCGCGGATGAAACCGTACCAGAGGCCGTTTCCGGTACCGCGTCCGCCGCATTCGCCGAAGCAGGGGCCAGCGCCGTGGACGCCATGCCAGGCGCGGCTGCGGCAGCGCGCGGCACCGCGGACGCAGCGCCCGCCACAGCTGACCTAGTGCCCGCCACCGCGGACGCAGCGCCGGGCGCTGCTGGCGCAGCGCCGGGGATGACCGGGGCGAGGCGCATGGCGCGCTCCGGCCAATGGCTGTCGACCGGCTCCATGCCGAGCACGGCGCTCTCGCCGAGCCGGGCACCGATGCGGTCGATCAGGCCCTGCAGGTCGCCGGTCGCCGCGCTCGGCGGCGCGAGGTCCGCCTGGCATTCGGCCATCGCCTCCGCCTTCACCACCGAGAGGCGGACGAGGTCGTAGCCGAAGCCGATGTCGCGCTCGTCGCCGAATCCCTTCAACCGCTCGCGGAAGAGAACGCCGATGCGTCCCGACGCGCGGATCGGCGCCGAGGCTGAGACGGCGAGCCGCTCCACCGCGCCGTCGACCCGGAACAACGCCAGTTCCAGCTGGCGGGCGCCTTCGCCGCGCTTCTCCAGAAGGGCCGCCAGCCGGTCGGCGAGGAGCAGGATGATGCGCTGGATGTCCTCGACCTGGCTGATCGGCTCGGCAAAGCGCCGCTCGGCGATGAGGGCGGGGATGGCGAGGCGCGGGCTGATCGGCCGGCGCGCCGTGCCCATGGCGGCATCCAGCCGCTCCAGAAGCTCGGCGCCGAAGCGGCGGGTGAGGCTGGCGCGGGGCAGCGCCGCGATGTCCCCGATGGTCTTCAGGCCGAGCCGCTCCAGCATCGCGGCGAGATCGCCAGCGAGCCGCAGCGTACGGATCGACAGGGGGGCGAGCGCTTCGGCCTCGCCGCCCGGCTCGATCTGGCAGCCAGGCGCGCCGTCGACCAGCGCTAGGGCCGTGCCGGCCTGCTGGGCGATCGCCGTGGCGGCGGCAAATCCCTGGCGCGTCAGGCGGCCGGCGAGGTCGTCGCGCAGCGCCGTCTCGCCGCCGAAGAGATGCGCGCAACCGGAAATGTCGAGCAGCAGGCCGCGCGGCGCATCGAGCGCCACCAGCGGCGTGTAGCGGTCGCACCAGTCGGCGATGGCGGCGAGCAGGCGCCGGTCGGCGGCGGGGTCGGCGGGCTGGATGTCGAGGCCTGGAAACCGGGCGCGCGCTTCGGCAAGGCCAAGCCCGCGCTGCAGGCCGAGTGCCGTCGCCTGTTCGCAGAGCGCCGAGATGCGGTCAGCCTGGGCAAGGCGCTCGTAGAGCACCAGCGGCGCCGGTCCGTCCGCGGTGTCCGCCGGCGTTCCCGCACCCGGCCGCTCGGGGCTGCCCGTCCGCGGGCCGGGACCACCGGCCTCAGGACGCGCGGCGGAGCGCCAGGAGCGTCCCAGCCGGTCGCGCCTGATCCGGTCGGTCGACAGGAAGGGCAGCGCGATCGCGAGAATGCGGCTCGGCGGGTGCTTGAAAACGGCGTTCATGCGGGTTCCATTCCAGGAGCAGGTGGTACGGGCGGCCGTCGCGGGATTTCTCGACGGTGATGGCAAAGACGGGGTGGCCGATGAGTTTGGCGCCGTCGCCGATCCCGGTGACATCGGCGGCGGGCGCGGGCGCGGGCGCGATGCGCAGCCGGAGCGGCGCGGCGGTGGCCTCGGCCCGGCCACTCTGGCGCAGAAGGAGAAGCGGCGTGCCGGCGTCGCGCGCCCGCACGTGCAGCCGGCGCGTTCCCTCAAGCCCAAGCCGGCCGGGATTGCCGCGGACCTCGAGGATGGTCAGCGCGGCGGCGGCCGAGCGGGCGGCCTCCTCACCGGCCCAGATCGCCTCCTCCAGCCGGCGGGTGCGCACCAGCAGCAGAGCGCCGGCCGTGAGCCCATGGCCTGAAAGGCCGGGAAGATACGGCATGCCGCCCTCGGAAAAGCCGAGATTGGCGCCGATCCACAGCGCCGGCCGGCCGGCCCGCGCGCCGAACAGCACGGCCAGCGCCAGCACGAAACCGGCGCCGCTGCCGCTGCCGCGGGTGTCGTCGACATGGATTTCGGTCAGTCCGGGCTGGCGCAGGCTGGCGGCGAGGCCCGCAAAGCCGGGCCCGGCGGCCTCGTCCTGTGCCGCCAGAGGCGCAGCCAATCCGGCCGGCCGCGCCCACGCCGCGGCGTCGCCGCAGGCTGCCGGACTGGCGGCCCTTGCGGGTGGCCCGTCGCGCAGCCCGGCCGGCCGCTCAGGCTCCGTCGCCGGCACCAGCCGGTGCACCGGGCGTCCCTCGATCCGGGCAATGCGCTCCTGCAGGTCAGCCAGCGTCGCAACCGTGGCGGTCCGGCCGGGAAGAAGCGGGGTTTTCGGCATGACAATCTCCCTCGGCCAGACGCAGGTCTGGTCGTTTCCGCCCTCTCCCGGAGAGCATCCGTTCCCTCACAAGGGACGTTGTTCCCTGTATGTTCCTATGGATTCCAGAGGGTCCCTTGAGAGTCAAGCGGAGTCTTTTTGTGGACTATCTTCCTTGATGTGATTCAGTCTGCGCCACAAACCGTTGGATATCCTGAATATTAAGGATATTCGTCCTATAGGCGGTTTGGCCGGTCCAAGGCCCAAGGAGGGTCTCCGGAGCCCGCAAAACCGCCCTTCCGCCTGTCAATCCTGCCGCCGGGCGGCCGCATCTCGAAAACCCTCGCACACCACCGGAACGTGACCTATCTCTGCCGGGACAGACAAAGGAATCGGAATGGCCAAGCTGGATCAGACGGGCGACTGGGGACGGCGGATGGCGCCGAGTCTCGACGAGATCGAAGCCCTGGCGCTGGAGGCCTATGCCAACCTGCCGGCCGAGTTCCGCAAGCTATCGGGCGAGATCCAGTTCTACGTCGCCGATTTTCCCGAGGACGCGGTGGTGGAGGAGATGGGGCTCGAAAGCGCCTTCGACATTCTCGGCCTGTTCGAGGGGCGTCCGGTCGCCGATTTCGACCTCGGCGGCACCGGCATGATGCCGAACCGCATCCTCCTCTACCGCCGGCCGATTCTCGACTACTGGTCCGAGCACGAGGAGAGCCTCGGCACCCTCGTCGCGCACGTGCTGATCCACGAGATCGGCCACCATTTCGGCCTGTCCGACGACGACATGGAGAGCCTCGAGGCGAAGGCGGGGTAGCGACTGTAGCTACTGCGGCTGAACCGTCAGCTTCAGGCCCATGGCGCGGACGAGTTTCGTCACGGTCGAGAAGGCCGGGTTTCCTTGATCGCTGAGGGCGACGTAGAGGCTCTGGTGGTTCATGGCTGTCGCCTCCGCCAAGCCTGTCATGCCGCGGGCGCGCGCGATGGCGCCCAAAGCGCGGCGGATTTCCGCGTCGTCGCCGTCTTCCAAGGCTTGCGACAGATAGTCCGCCTGTCGCTCCGGCGTCGTCAGATAGTCGGCCGCATCGAAGCGTGGCAAGGCGCCGAGGTCGATCTTGTCGGTCATGTCAAAGCCTCTCTGCCAGCGCGAGCGCCTTACGAATGTCCGCGGCTTGGCTCGATTTGTCACCACCACAGAGCAGAACCACCAAGCGGTTGCCCCTTTGAAGCTAATAGACGGGGTAGCCTGCACCGTGGGTCAAGTCATCCAGCTCACCCATGAAGGTCCAGCGACCAGGCCAGCGTCTGCGGCAGCGGGGTCCAGAGGCCGGTGGTGATGCCGGCGGCGCGCAAGGCGCGGGCGGTCCAGGCGTTGCAGCCGGCAAAGGCGGTGAAGCGGCCTTCCGCCTCGAAGAAGCGGTCGAAGGGGCCGTAGGCGGTGCCGGGGAGAGCGATCGGCTGCCCTGCGTCATCGCGGCGAAAGCTCGCCTCGATGTAGTCCAGCATCCGCTCGAAGGCCGCGTCGTCCAGCGTGTAGGCGCGCACGCTTTCCGCCCCGGGATCGATCGTCCCGGCGAGCTCGAGATGCAGCACCGAGGCGTCGCCGGTGAAGGAGCGCAGAACCGGGCCGGGCTTCAGGTCGGCCCAGGTCGGCGTCGCCGTGTAGAAGCTGCGGCCGCCCCAGCCGACGACGATGCTGCCGACATCCGGGCGCTCGAGCGGCAGGCCGGAATCGGCGGGATGGTCGGGGTCGGGCGGCCCCAGCGCCTCGGCGAGGAAGCCGAAGCGGGTCCGCACCGCCGGCTCGGCCGGAAGCGCGATGTCGGTGTGGATCGGGTTCGACAGGACGAGCACGGTGTGCCCACCGCTGGATCTTGCGGCGCCCGTTCCGGGCGTTCCCGAAACGGGCACGAGCACGCCGAGGGCGAGCGCCAGCACGCCGGCGCCCATGAGCGTCAGCAGGCCGCCGGCCCCGAAAGCCGCGGCCCGCCGCAGGAGGTTTGCCGGCTTAGTGATCGCCGAGCTTCATCGCGGGATCATAGCTCTGGCCGTAGAGCTCCTTCACCACCGCCTGGCCGCAGCGCATGCCGTTGGCTGCTTGGTCAAAGGCGTAGCTCGGGCTGCCATGCAGTTCCCAGCCCTTGTCGAGCGCGGCCGAGACCTTGTGGCAGAAGCTGGCATCGTCGGGGCCGGTCAGCAGGCGGTAGAGTTTCATCGAGCTTTCCTTGCGATCGCGTCGCGGTGCGCCAGCAGCCGCTCGGCCGCGTGGAGGTGGAGGCGTTCGACCATCCGCCCGTCGAGGCGGATGACGCCGGCGCCCGCATGGTCAGGTCTGGCGAAGGCGGCGACGATTGCCTCCGCTTCCCGGATATCGTCGGCCGAGGGGCCGAAAGCAAGGTCGGCCGCAGTGATCTGGGCGGGATGGATCAGCGTCTTGCCGTCGAAGCCCATGGCGCGGCCGGCGGCGCATTCGGCGGCAAGGCCCGCAGCGTCGGCGATATCGTTGTAGACGCCGTCGAGGGCGGCGAGGCCATGCGCCCGCGCTGCCAGGAGGATCATGGCGAGATAGGGCAGGAGCTCGGGGCGGCCGGGCGAGAGCCGGATTCCGGTCGCCGCGACGATGTCGTTCGGCCCGGCGACGAGCGCCTGCAGCCGCCCGCCGGCGGAAGCGATCCGCCCGACCTCGAGAAGCCCGCGCGGCGTCTCGATCATCGCCCAGAGCCGCAGGCTTTCCGGGGCGTCGGTGGCGTCGAGGATCTCGGCAACGGTCGCGATCTCGGCGGGATCCTCGACCTTCGGCAGGAGGATCGCATCGACCGCCGGTCGCCCGCCCGCCTGCACCCAGGCGCCGCGCGCCATGAACAGGTCCTCGGCGCCCTCCGGCGTCTCCAGCCGGTTGATCCGCACCACGATCTCGGGCTGGCCGGGTTCGCTGCCGAGCGCCGAAAGATGCGCCCGCAGCCGCTCCCGCGAGGCCGCCCGCTCCGCTGGCGCGACTGAATCCTCGAGGTCGAAGATCAGCGTATCGACGGCAAGTCCGGCGGATTTCGCCAGGGCCCGGGGGTTGGCGGCGGGAACGAAGAGGAGGGAGTGTCGCGGTTGCTGCATGCCCCTTGCATGCCAGTTTGAAAGGCCCGGCGAAAGTGATAACCAAGGCCCATAGCGAAGGAGCCGGCCATGCAGAAATTCGACAAACTGACGGGCGTCGCGGCGCCGATGGCGATCGTCAACATCGACACCGACATGATCATCCCGAAGGATTATCTGAAGACGATCCAGCGCACCGGGCTCGGCAAGGGCCTGTTCGCGGACCTTCGCTATCACCGCGACGGCAGCGAGAACCCCGATTTCGTCCTGAACAAGCCGGCCTACCGGCAGGCGGAGATCCTCGTCGCCGGCGACAATTTCGGCTGCGGCTCGAGCCGCGAGCATGCCCCTTGGGCGCTGCTCGACTTCGGCATTCGCTGCGTGATCTCGACCGCCTTCGGCGACATCTTCTACAACAACTGCTTCAAGAACGGCGTGCTGCCGATCCGCGTCACCCCCGAGCAGCTGGAAATGCTGCTCGACGATGCCGAGCGCGGCGCCAATGCGCGCGTCTCGATTGACCTCGAAGCCCAGGAGATCCGCGGTCCCGACGGCGGTACGATCCATTTCGACATCGACCCGTTCCGCAAGCACTGCCTGATCAATGGTCTCGACGACATCGGCCTGACCATGGAGAAGGAAGCCAGCATCACCGGCTTCGAGGCCCGCAACGCCGAACAGCGGCCCTGGGCCTAAAGCGGCGGGCGGCGGGCGGCAGGCGGACCGGCGCGGCGTGAGCCTCGGCTCAGGCCGCCCCCACAGCCTTTGCGCCTCGGGTTCAGGCCGCCTCGTCGGCCTTCACCGCAAACAGGTCGATGTGCGCGTCGCCCCAGTGTTTGAGCGCAACGAGCACCGGGGACAGGCTGCGGCCGAGCGGCGACAGGCTGTATTCGACCTTCGGCGGCACCTCGGCATAGATCTTCCGGTGGACGAGACCGTCGGCTTCCAGCTCGCGCAGCTGGTTGGTCAGCATGCGCTGGGTGACGCCGGGGATCCGCCGCCGGATCTCGTTGAAGCGCAGCGTTCCCTCCTCGAGATGAAACAGGATCACACATTTCCACTTGCCGTCGATGAGGCTGATGGCGGCCTCGACCGAGCAGCCGGGGTGGCAGTCGAAACGCGAATGCCGTGACTTGGCCATGCGGTATCCTTTTGGGTACTAGGGGCGGTGCTTGTGCGTACTGTCCATCTTATCTAGTGCGACTATCTCCAGGCTTCGATCCACAGGAGCCTTTCCCATGCGTGCCATCGGTTACCAGCAAGCCGGCGCCCTCGACCGCGCCGATTCCCTCGTCGACATCGACCTGCCGGTCCCTGCGGCGACGGGACGGGATATTCTCGTCGAGGTGCGGGCGGTCTCGGTCAACCCGATCGACATCAAGATGCGCAAGTCGAGTCAGCCGGCCGAGGGCGACTGGAAGGTGCTGGGCTGGGATGCGAGCGGCACCGTCACGGCCGTCGGTCCCGACGTGACCGCCTTCAAGCCGGGCGATGCCGTGTACTATGCCGGCGCGCTCGGCCGGTCCGGTACCAACGCCGCGCTGCATCTGGTCGACGAGCGGATCGTCGGCCGCAAGCCCGAGACGCTCGATTGGGCCGAAGCCGCCGCTTTGCCACTGACCGCGATCACCGCCTGGGAGACGCTGTTCGAGCGGTTGGACGTCGGCCGTCCCGTGCCGGGCGCGGCGCCGGCCATCCTCATCAGCGGCGGTGGCGGCGGCGTCGCCTCGATCGCCATCCAGATCGCCCGGGCGCTGACCGGCCTCACCGTCATCGCCACCGCCTCGCGGCCGGAGACCGAGGCATGGGTGCGCGAGATGGGCGCCCACCACGTCGTAAATCACAGCCGGCCGCTGGCCGAGCAGGTTGCAGCGCTCGGCCTCGGCGCGCCCGCTTTCGTCTTCTCCACCAACCATACCGACCAGCATCTCGCCGAGATTGCCGAGCTGATCGCCCCGCAGGGACGCCTCGCTTTGATCGACGATCCGAAGGTGCTTGATATCGGCGTCTTCAAGCGCAAGTCGGTCTCGGTTCACTGGGAGCTGATGTACACCCGCTCGATCTACGAGACCGCCGACATGGCAGAGCAAGGCGTGCTCCTGAACGAGGTCGCGGGGATGGTCGACGCGGGAAAGCTCCGCACCACGATGACGGAGCGGTTCTCGCCCATCGATGCCGCGACCCTTCGACGCGTCCACGCGATGATCGAGGCCGGCAGCGCCCGCGGCAAGCTGGTGCTCGAGGGCTTCCCGCCGGCCGGCTGATCGCCTCGCCGCCTCTAGGACTGGCCCGTCGGCCGGGCCAGTCCGACGGCTACCGCCATCTGCATCACTTCCTTGCGGGCGCCCGCACTTCGCGCTTTATTGGAATGATTCGAAGGTAGCCGTCGTCGGGCTGTCGCGGGAGGGTGCGGGCATGTGCAGGATGTTTGCCGGAATACCGCCGGAAAACTACGAGAGCGAGACCCGCTCGCTGCGGCTGGGCGGACACGCCACGTCGATCCGGCTGGAAATGGCCTTCTGGCACCTTCTGGAGGAACTTGCGAAAGCCGAGAACATGTCGCTCGCGCGCTTCCTCACCAAGCTTTACGGCGAGGTCCTCGACCTGCACGGCGAGGTGCGCAACTTCGCCTCCCTGCTGCGCTGCGCCTGCCTCCTGCACCTCGAGCGGGTGCTCGGCTCGACACCCCACCCGGAACCGCGCCGGGCCGCGCCGCA
The DNA here is from genome assembly GCF_055730135.2 of Mesocryomonas lacus. Lineage (NCBI taxonomy): Bacteria > Pseudomonadati > Pseudomonadota > Alphaproteobacteria > Hyphomicrobiales > Aurantimonadaceae > Mesocryomonas > Mesocryomonas lacus. The sequence continues at coordinate 27,341 of NZ_JBUZWE020000011.1, forward strand.
GCTCAGCCTCGTGCGGTAGGCCATCCCCCAATAGAACCCCATCGAAGATCGAGGCTCGGCTATCACTGAGATAGAGGGCGCTGGCTGCGTTTCCGCGGACGCAGGGCGCTTTCGCCTTTGACCGCCGGAGAGAATCTCACTGTCGTATCAGGATACTACCTCCAGCTTTTAGGCGGCCACTAATCTCCACCCCAGAACGGCGCACCTTCGGGAACAGCGCCGCGGGAGGAGGGGAATGCCGACGCATCAGGGTGCGAACGCCTCTGCATGCCCTTTTTCCCGGGAGTTCGGCCGCCGCGGCGGCCCTGACAGAGGGAAAGACGTGGCCAAAGCCATCCACAGCATGATCCGGGTGCTCGACGAAAAGCGCTCGCTCGATTTCTACCGCCGCGCTTTTGGGCTCGAGATCGCCGATCGGCTGGATTTCGAGACCTTTACCCTCGTCTATCTCAGCAATGCCGAGACCGGTTTTGAACTGGAGCTTACGGTTAACAAGGACCACAGCGCGCCCTACGACCTCGGCGACGGCTACGGCCATCTCGCCTTCTCGGTCGACGATCTCGATGCCGAGCATGCGCGCTTCCAGGCGGAAGGGCTCGCCCCCAAGGACCTCAAGGATTTCGCGCCGGGCGGCACGGTGATCGCCCGCTTCTTCTTCGTCGAGGACCCCGACGGCTACAAGATCGAGGTGCTCCAGCGGCACGGCCGATACCAGTAACAGCGACGCGGCGACGGCACGCGCAGATGCCAGAAGGCCCGCCAGGCGCCAGAGAGCGCCGGCGGGGATCACGGGAGGACAGCATGAACGAGATCTCGATGCCGCAGATGTCGCGGCGCAACTTCCTGAAAGCCGGGGGCGCCGGGCTGCTCGCCTTGCAGATCCTTCCCGGCGGCAGCCTCGTCGGCAAGGCCTGGGCGGCGACGCCGACGGCGCTGAAGCCCGAAAGCTTCGCCACCCTCGTGCAGATGTCGCGCGATACGTATCCCCATGCGGAGATTGCGGACAAGTACTATGCCGCCGCGGTCGAGATCCTCGACAAGGCCGCCGCCGGTGACGCCGACGTGCTGGCGGGCCTCGAGAAGGGCGTCGCCAGTCTCGATACGTCGGCCGGCGCCGGCGGCTACGCCGCAGTGAAGGACGAGGCGGCCCGCACGAAACTTCTCGAGGGTATCGCCACCGACCCGTTCTTCCAGAAGGTGCGCGGCAACCTCGTGGTCGGCCTCTACAACCAGAAGGAGCTCTGGCCGATCTTCGGCTACGAGGGCGAGGTCGCCTCGCGCGGCGGCTATATCGAGCACGGCTTCAACGACATCGACTGGCTCGCCTGAGGCGCAGGCGGACACCGCCAGCGCCGGGGAACCAGCACGGCCGGCGCCGCTCCGCAGCACGGCGAGGCCATCGACCAGGATCAGAACAATGATGCGCGGACCGGCCGGGAACGGCGGGATCCGCCACACGGGAGGACAGCATGGCAGCACCCTACAGCCTCGACGACAGCAGCGTCTTCGTCATCGTCGGCTCCGGCGCCGGCGGGGGCACGCTCGGCACTCAGCTCGCCCTGAAGGGCATCGACACCGTGATCCTCGAGGCCGGCGGACGGCACGAGACCTGGGACTTCATCCAGGACGAATGGGACAGCTTCTCGCAGCTCGCCTGGACCGACAAGCGGATGACCACCGGCGACTGGCGGGTCTCGAAGGACTTTCCGAACCTGCCGGCCTGGATCGTCAAGGCGGTCGGCGGCTCGACCACGCACTGGGCCGGCGCCTCGCTGCGCTTCCAGGACCATGAGTTCCGCACCAAGACCCATTACGGCGAGGTGGCGGGCGCCAACCTCCTGGACTGGCCGGTGACGCTCGCCGAGATGGAGCCCTGGTATGCCATGGCCGAGGACCGGATGGGCGTGACCACGACCAACGGCATTCCCGGCCTTCCCGGCAACAACAACTACAAGGTGATGGAGGCCGGCGCCAAGAAGATCGGCTACAAGGAGGTCTCGACCGGCCGCATGGCCATCAACTCCGAGCCGCGCGACGAGCGGGCCTCCTGCCTGCAGATGGGCTTCTGCTTCCAAGGCTGCAAATCCGGCGCCAAATGGTCGACGCTGGTGGCGGAAATCCCGAAAGGCGAGGCGACCGGCAAGCTCGAGGTGCGGCCGGACTGCCAGGTCCTGCGCATCGAGCACAACGCGTCCGGCAAGGTCACCGGCGTCGTCTACGCCGACAAAGAGGGCAAGGAGCAGCGCCAGAAGGCCCGCGGCGTCGCCGTCGCCGGCAATTCGATCGAGAGCCCGCGCCTGCTGCTCAACTCGCATTCAGCGCAGTTTCCAGATGGTCTCGCCAATTCCTCCGGCCAGGTCGGCAAGAATTACATGCGCCATACCACCGGCTCGGTCTACGCGATCTTCGACAAGCCGGTGCACATGTACCGCGGCACCACCATGGCCGGCATCATCCGGGACGAGGCACGGCACGACACGTCCCGCGGCTTTGTCGGCGGCTACGAGTTCGAGACGCTGTCGCTCGGCATCCCCTTCATGGCCGCCTTCCTCGATCCCGGCGGCTGGGGCAAGCAGTTCGCTGGCGACATGGACGAGTACAAGAACATGGCCGGCCTCTGGATCGTCGGCGAGGACATGCCGCGCGAGGAAAACCGCATCACCCTCGACGGCAAGGAGAAGGACAAGTTCGGCATGCCGGTCGCCAGCGTCCATTTCGACGATCACGAGAACGACACGGCCATGCGCAACCATGCCTACCAGCAAGGTAAGGCGATCTACGACGCGGTCGGCGCCAAGCGCGTGGTGGAGACCCCGCCCTATCCCTCGACCCACAATCTCGGCACCAACCGGATGAGCGAGAAGGCCAAGGACGGCGTCGTCAACCGCTTCGGCCAGACGCACGACATCACCAACCTCTTCGTCTCCGACGGCTCGCAGTTCACCACCGGCGCTGCCGAGAACCCGACGCTGACGATCGTCGCCTTGGCGCTGCGCCAGGCCGACCACATCGCCGGCCGGATGGCGAAGGGCGAACTGTAAACGATCCATCGGAGGGCGCTGAGGCGCCTTCCGATGCTTCGGCTTCGGGGCCTCAGGCCTCCGCGGCGATGGTCCGGATCGCCTGCTCGAAAGCCTCAGGCGGCTGGCCGCCGGAGATGAGGTAGCGGTCGTTGACGATCACCGCCGGCACCGAGGTGATGCCCTTCGCCTGCCAGTCGCGCTCGGCGGCGCGGACCTCGTCGGCATAGGTGCCCGAGGCAAGGATATCGGCCGCCGCCGCCGGATCGAGCCCGGCCTTTTCAGCGGCGTCGACGAGGACGGCGGTGTCGCCGGGATTCTGTCCGTCGGTAAAGTAGGCGGTGAAGAGCTGGTGCTTCAGCTCCTGCTGGCGGCCTTCGAGCCCGGCCCAGTGCAGCAGGCGGTGCGCGTCAAAGGTGTTGTAGATCCGCGACCCCCGCCGCGAAGCCATGGTGAAGCCGACGCCGGCCGCCCGCTCCCTGATCATCTCGCCATTCGCCGCCGACTGCTCGGGCGTCGAGCCGTATTTCTCCTGGAGATGCTCGGCCATGTCCTGGCCGCCTTCCGGCATCGCGGGATTGAGCTCGAACGGCTGGAAGTGGATCTCGGGCGTCACGAGGTCGCCGACCCGCTCCAGCGCCGTCTCCAGCCCTCTGAGGCCGATGATGCACCAGGGACAGGAGACGTCGGAGACGAAATCGATCTTCATCGGCTTGGACATGGCACTTTCCCTTGCGAACGGCGACCGGGCTTTCATCCGGTGCTGGCGCTCCGCTGCGCGCGGGCGCGCTTTGCCACTCCAGCTATGCTGTCGACAAGGCCGCGCAAGGGGGTGTCTTCACGTGTGACGGTCCGGCGGCCCTTGCCGTTGGAGCAAAGCCCCATCATCGAGGCTTGGATCCGTGCCGTTCCTTCAACCTGCGATGACCTCAGAGGCCGGCGCGGCGGGCGGTCTTCGACGGCTGCCGGACATCGGCAATGCGTGTGCCGCCGATCTGGCGCAGGACGGCGGCGGGATCGACGCGGACGGGATCGAAGCGGGCGATGCCGGAAGGGCGGCTGTCGGTGGAACGGGTCGGCATGGTCAAGGTCCTGGGTCGGCTGAACGGGGAGGGAAGGCGCTGGTCGGCGGGTGAGGCGGTGTCGATCAGGCGGCGTTGGTGCGGGGCTCGCGCAGCTTGCGGGCGAGATCGCTCCAGCCGTCCGTGACCTTGGATTTGGCGGGCTGCTGGTCGCCGACGCTGGCGAGATCGGTGAGGAAGCCGATGGTGACGTCCTGCTGCAGGGCGCGCGCATCCTTGGCGAGGCAGTAGAGCATCACGTGAAACTGCAGCTTGCCGATGTCGGAGGTGGCGAGCGTCACCTCGAAGCCGGGGCCGGCGATCTCGACGCCGGTCTTGGCGACGCTGAGGCGGTGGAAGCGGCTGGCGCGCTCCCGGTCCTCGGCAAGCGCCGTCTCGGCGGCCGCCTCCAGCCGCGCCAGGGCGAAGGCGATCGGCGCCGGGTGCTCCAGGGTCACGGTGAAGCGGTGCGGCGCGAACTGGCGCGGCTGCGCCTCGACGCGGACCGGGCAAGCGAGAAACAGGCTGTTCGGCAAGGTCAGGCGGCGGCCGGTGCCAGCATGGCCGAGCCCGTTCGGCGGCGTCTCCATGATCGTCGTCGAGAACAGGCCGTGGTCGATGACCTCGCCGTGGATGCCGTTCATCTCGATGCGGTCGCCGACCTTGAAGAGATGCCCGCCGAAGCGCAGCAGCGCGCCGGCGACGCACATCAAAAGTTCCTTGGTCGCGATGACCAAGGCGACCATGACGGCGGCGAGCGAGAAGACGAGGTTCTGGATCTCCGACAGCCAGACGCCGAGGAGGCAGACGGCGAGCAGCATGTTGGTCACCGCGCGCACCGTGAAGCGGCGCTGGCGGGCGGCGATGCCGTCGGTCGTGCGGGTGATCCAGAACTCGGCCGCCCAGCGGCAAGCGAGGATGGCGAGGAGGATGCAGAGGCTGATCGCGAGGTTGTCCGCGGCCTTCTCACTGATGAAATCGGGCATGTCGTCTCTTCCCCACGGCATAGCCCGGCCACCGCCCGGGAGAGGTCCCCCGCAAGGCGTGCCGTTCGAGCCGCACCGGCTTTCGTTCGTATGGCTTGGTTATCCGCCAGCAGGGTTAAGCGAAGGTTGAGAAATTGCGGTCGATTCAGGGCGATGTCGGGGCGTTTTGCCTTTGAAGTGAATTGGTTAACTCCAGTGACTGGAAGCCTTGCAGGGCCGTGCGAACGCCGATCCCTTGCGGCATCCCGCCCGCGGCGCTAGCAGAGACGGGAACTTGGAGGAGGATTTGACATGACCACCCGCACGCTCCTGTTGCTGCCCGGCGACGGCATCGGCCCCGAGGCCATGGCCGAGGTCGAGAAGCTGATCGCCTTTATGAACGAGGCGACGGGCGCCGGCTTCGTCACCGAGACGGGCCTCGTCGGCGGCATCGCCTATGACGCCTGCGGCGCGGCGGTCAGCGAGGAGACCATGGCCAAGGCGCTGTCCGCCGACGCCGTGCTGTTCGGTGCCGTCGGCGGTCCGAAATGGGATGCCGTGCCCTACGACGTGCGGCCCGAGGCCGGCCTGTTGCGGCTGCGCAAGGACCTGAAACTCTTCGCCAACCTTCGGCCGGCGATCTGCTATCCCGCGCTCGCCGATTCCTCCTCGCTGAAGCCGGAGATCATCGAGGGTCTCGACATCCTGATCCTGCGCGAGCTGACCGGCGGCGTCTATTTCGGCGAGCCGAAGGAGATCATCGACCTCGGCAACGGCCAGAAGCGCGGCATCGACACCCAGGTCTACGATACCTACGAGATCGAGCGCATCGCGCGGGCCGCCTTCGTGCTGGCGCGCACCCGCCGCGGCAAGGTGACGTCGATGGAAAAGCGCAATGTCATGAAGTCGGGCGTCCTGTGGAACGAGGTGGTGACGCGCGTGCACCGCGAGGAATTCGCCGACATGCAGCTCGAGCACATGCTGGCGGACGCCGGCGGCATGCAGCTGGTGCGGGCGCCCAAACAGTTCGACGTGATCGTTACCGACAACCTGTTCGGCGACATGCTGTCGGACATCGCGGCGATGCTGACCGGCTCGCTCGGCATGCTGCCCTCGGCCTCGCTCGGCGCCGAGGACGCCGCCACCGGCAAGCGCAAGGCGCTCTACGAGCCGGTGCACGGCTCGGCGCCAGACATCGCCGGCACCGGCGCTGCCAACCCGATCGCGATGATCGCCTCATTCGCGATGTGCCTGCGCTATTCCTTCCAGATGATCGCGGAGGCCGACGCGCTGGAGGCGGCGATCGCCGACGTCCTCGGCCGCGGCATCCGCACCGCCGACATCATGGCGGCGGGTGCGACGAAGGTCGGGACGGCGGCAATGGGCGACGCGATTCTCGCGGCGTTCCGGGATAAGCTGGCCGCCTGAGGGAGCGGGCCGGCGCATATGCCGGCTCTCTCCGCCCTCGCTGATTTTCGGAGCGTCTCATGGTCGTCATCGGATTCAGCCGCTCGTTCAGCGCGCTGATGCTCAGCGTGCTGGTTCTTGCGTCACCATCGGTCGCAGCCGAGGCCTGTGACGTCACCGTGCACTTTGGAAGCTACTGCTGCGGAACCGACTTTCAGAGCCATGAACGCATCGTCGGGTATCTCCAGCAGAGCCCCGACGTTCGAGAGTTCACCAAGCGTCCATCACCACAGGCGCGCGAGGGCGAATTCGATCTCTGCATCAGGACGAAAGGTCCGGGTGAGGCGCGCAGAATCTTTGATCGGGCTGTGAGCATCATTCCAGTGGAGAGTAAGAGCGCCTGGACGGAGGTCACGCTCTCAGGCGGGGCGCATTTCCGTACGCGATGGTCAGGGACATCCCGCTAGGCTGGAGCGCGTTCTCTGCGGACAGCGTTGGTCTCAATACGGCCGGGAGGCTGATCTTGATCAGCCGCAGCGCTGATGGCGTGCGGCCTTGCCGACCAAGGTCGGCGGTCTCTTCGCCTGCGGATCGCTTCGACAGCACGCCAACAAAAAGGCCCCGGCATCGCTGCCGAGGCCTTCTTCATATGCGCCGACCTTGTCAGTCGTTGAGGTCGATGTTGCGGCGGTCCTTCACGAAGATCACGCCGATGATGATCGTCAGGATCGCGAAGCCGACGGGGTACCAGAGGCCGGCATAGATGTCGCCGGTCGAGGCGACGATGGCGAAGGAGGTCGCCGGCAGGAGGCCGCCGAACCAGCCATTGCCGATGTGGTAGGGCAGCGACATCGCGGTGTAGCGGATGCGGGTGGGGAAGAACTCCACCAGCGCCGCGGCGATCGGGCCGTAGACGATGGTGACGTAGACCACCATCACCCAGAGGATGGCGATCACCTTCAGGGCCTGCGCATTGCCGAACACCGAGAAGAAGCCGTCGACCTTGACCTTGGCGGGATCGGCGGCGGCGGGATAGCCGGCGGCCACGGTGGCGGGGCCGAGGCGCTGGGCAAAGGTCTCGGTCTTGCCGTCGGCAAGCGTCGCCGGGGCGACCGGGACGTCGGTGCCGGCGACGCTGACCGTCGTCGGCGCACCCGTTGCAGCCGGCACCAGCGTGTAGGTGAAGGCCTGCTGCGAGAGCGTGCGGCGTGCGATGTCGCAGGGCTCGGTGAAGGTGCGGATGCCGACCGGATCGAACAGAGATCCGCAGGTTGCCGGGTCCGCCGAGACCTGGATGTCGACGTTCTCGATGGCGGCGGCATAGGTCGGGTTGGCGGTGTTGGTCAGCGCATGGAACAGCGGGAAATAGGTCGCCGCAGCCAGCGCGCAGCCCGCGAGTATCACCCATTTGCGCCCGATCCGGTCCGACAGCGCGCCGAAGACGAGGAAGAAGGGCGTGCCGAGGATCAGCGACCAGGCGATCAGGACGTTCGCCGTGAGGAGGTCGACCTTCAGGATGCTCTGCAGGAAGAACAGTGCGTAGAACTGGCCGGTGTACCAGACCACGGCCTGGCCGACGACGAGGCCGAACAGCGCGATCAGCACGATCTTGCCGTTCTTCCAGGTGCCGAAGGCCTCCGTCAGCGGCGCCTTCGAGCGGGTGCCTTCTTCCTTCATCTTCTGGAAGACCGGCGACTCGTTCATCTGCAGGCGGATGTAGATCGAGACCGCCAGCAGCAGCGCCGAGGCGAGGAACGGAATGCGCCAGCCGCCGGTGAGGCCAAACAGGACGGGGTAATTGGTGGCAAAAGCCTCTTCGCCCATGTTGACGCGCAGCGTCACGATGACGGCGAGCGAGAGCAGGAGGCCGAGCGTCGCCGTGGTCTGGATCCAGGCGGTGTAGAAGCCGCGGCGCCCGCGCGGGGCGTGTTCGGCGACATAGACCGCAGCGCCGCCATATTCGCCGCCGAGCGCCAGGCCCTGCAGCATGCGCAGCGCGATGAGGAGGATCGGCGCGGCCCAGCCGATCTGGTCATAGCTCGGCAGTAGCCCGACGCAGAAGGTCGAGAGGCCCATGATGACGATGGTGACGAGGAAGGTGTATTTGCGCCCGACGAGATCGCCGAGCCGGCCGAAGACCAGCGCGCCGAAAGGGCGGACGAGGAAGCCGGCCGCGAAGGCGAGAAGCGCGAAGATCGCCTGCGTCGCCGGCGGAAAGGCCGAGAAGAACTGCTTGCCGATGATGACGGCGAGCGTTCCGTAGAGATAGAAGTCATACCACTCGAAAATGGTGCCGAGCGAGGAGGCGAGGATCACCTTCCGCTCCTCGCGGTTCATCGGCCGTTTGGCCTCCGCGACATCCGTGCCGATCGTCGTCATGTGTTCCCTCCCCAAGGGCCGTCGTCGGATGCGCCGGCGACAGGTTCCAGATTCGTCTGCGGTATCTTTTGGCGAGACGGTCTGCGTCCTGCCCGTACCGTTGATCCATCGTCGTGCCCGGTCCGGTCACGCGATGTTGAACCTCTTTCGTAGCGCGAAAGCGGAAAGAGTAAAATTGCGTCCTTAGTCGTAATGAAAGAAAAGGCGCGTCTTTGCAGCGGCCTATCCTTCGCCGGCTGCCGGCGGAGCGCTGCGCGCCCGAACGTTTCACGTGAATCGCAGTTTACGAGCAGCGCAACCGTTCCGCCGCCGCTGCATTCCCCTGCTTTGCTCTCATCAAGGACGAACCGATGATCCGTGGTATTCTCAAAGCCGTCATTCTTGCCTGGATTACCAAGCGCATGACGCGCGGCAGCGCCGCCCCGCAGCGCCGGCCCGACTAAGGTCGCCGGTTATTCCAGCAGGACCGCGTCACGGCTCGGTCAGCCAGTTCTTCGGCGGGATCCATGATCCCGCCGTTTCTATTTGCCGATCGAGATGTCTTTCCAGGCCCTGACGCCCGCGAAATTCCCTGCCGATTGACTTTTTGCCCTCTGCCGCGCATATCGCCCGGCATGATCGCGCGCACCACCAAAACCCGGATTATCTGACGCCTGCCTCCCCGCGCTCTCCCCCGGGGGGATCGGGGGCGCGTAAGATTTCACCGGGGAGAGTGGGAGAGACCGATGGGTTTCAAGCTGGCAATCGTGGGCGCCACCGGCAATGTCGGGCGCGAAATCCTCAACATCCTGGACGAGCGCGGCTTTCCCGCCGACGAGGTCGTGGCGCTGGCCTCGCGCCGCAGCCAGGGCACCGAGGTGACCTATGGCGACAAGATCCTCAAGACGCAGTTCCTCGACACCTATGACTTCTCGGACACCGACATCTGCCTGATGTCGGCCGGCGGCGAGGTGTCGAAGCAGTGGTCGCCGAAGATCGGCGCTGCCGGCTGCGTGGTCATCGATAACTCCTCGGCCTTCCGCTACGACCAGGACGTGCCGCTGGTGGTGCCGGAGGTGAACGCCGACGCCGTCGCGATGTTCTCGCGCAAGAACATCATCGCCAATCCCAACTGCTCGACCGCCCAGCTCGTCGTCGCGCTGAAGCCGCTGCACGATTTCGCCAAGATCAAGCGCATCGTCGTCTCGACCTACCAGTCGGTCTCCGGCGCCGGCAAGGCCGGCATGGACGAGCTGTTCAAGCAGAGCCGCGCGGTCTTCGTCGCCGATGGCGTCGAGGTGAACACCTTCACCAAGCGCATCGCCTTCAACGTCATCCCGCACATCGACGTCTTCATGGAGGACGGCTCGACTAAGGAAGAGTGGAAGGTGATGGCCGAGACCAAGAAGATCCTCGACCCGAAGATCAAGGTCACCTGCACCGCCGTGCGTGTGCCGGTGTTCATCGGCCATTCCGAGGCTGTGAACATCGAGTTCGAGAACCCGATCACCGCCGTCGAGGCGCGGGCGATCCTGCGCGAGGCGCCGGGCTGCCTCGTCATCGACAAGCAGGAGAACGGTGGCTACATCACCCCCTACGAGGCGACCGGCGAGGACGCGACCTACATCAGCCGCATCCGCGAGGACCAGACGCTGGAGAACGGCCTGAACATCTGGGTCGTCGCCGACAACCTGCGCAAGGGCGCCGCCCTCAACGCCGTGCAGATCGCCGAGCTCCTGGTGAACCGCGGCCTGATCAAGGCGAAGAAGGCGGCCTAAGCCTCTTCACTGCCGAACTCCGAGAAGCCGCCGGTACGCGTTGCCGGCGGCTTCTTGCTGCCGGGCGCCGGGCTTTCGGGGTCAGCCATCCATTTCTAACGGCACACGACGGACCGATGAGGTTGAGGCGACGGCCCACCGGAGGTATTGCCGGACGCGACCATAAGGCTCCCGGACCAAATGTGACGGCCTTGCCTCACGTGAACGGCATTCAGCCGACCCTTCGGATTTAACTAAAAATCAACCGGATTTCGCCATTTTTCGGCAAGATGTCCGGCGTCGATCCAACACGGACGCGGTGTCCGTTTGCGCGCCTCTGCGCCGTCCGACGAGGTTCCCCATGAAGCCCATCATCGCCTTCGCCTGCGCCACGATCGTGCTGACCGGCTGCACCACCGATCCCTATACCGGCGAGCAGAAGCTCTCCAACACCGTCGGCGGCGCGGGCATCGGCGCCGGCGTCGGCGCGCTCGGCGGCTTCCTCGTCGGCAAGGCGACCGGCACCAATTCCGGCAATGCGGCGCTGATCGGCGCGGGCATCGGCGCCATCGGCGGCGGCGGCATCGGCGCCTACATGGACAACCAGGAGGCGGACCTCCGCCGCCAGCTGCAGGGCACCGGCGTCTCCGTCACCCGCCAGGGCGACCGGATCATCCTCAACATGCCCTCTAACATCACCTTCCCCTCGGACGGCGACTCCATCCGCTCGGAATTCTACCCCGTGCTGAACTCGGTCGCGATCGTCCTCGCCAAGTACGACCGCTCGGACGTCGACGTCGACGGCCACACAGACAGCCAGGGTTCCGACAGCTACAATCTCGACCTGTCGCGCCGCCGCGCGGAAAGCGTCGCCGACTACCTCGCCAGCCAGCGCGTCAGCGCCCGCCGCCTCAACGTCCAGGGTTTTGGCGAGAGCCGCCCGGTCGCCCCGAACGACACCGATTACGGCCGCGCACAGAACCGCCGCGTCGAAGTGTCGATCTCGCCGTATTCGCAGGGGTAAGCAGTACCGCGACGGCTGAGCTGTTTCGGAAGTAGCGCATCTGCTATTCTCTCCTCGACCGCCGAGGAGAGACAGATGCGTGCCGCCGTCAGAAAGTTCGGCAATTCGACCGCCTTGGTTCTGCCTGAGGCATTGCTCGCCGCTTTGGGAGCAACGGCGGGGGACGAGCTGACGGTGTCGGTTGAAACCGGCAGGGTCGTCATCGAACGTGCCGGCTTCGATCCGCGCGCAGGCTGGGCCGAGGACGCGGCGCGTCTCGCTGCGGAAGGCGATGATGGTCTGGTCTGGCCCGAGTTCGCCAATGACGGTGACGCAGATTTGAAATGGTGAGGCGCGGCGAGGTCTGGCTGACCAGCCTTGACCCCACCGTGGGTTCGGAGATCCAAAAGACCCGACCTTGCTTGGTCATTTCGCCGGACACGTTGAACGAGCGGCTGTCCACCGTAACGATCGCGCCTATGACGTCGGGCAGTCGACCAGCACGTTTTCGGGTAGAAACGACGTTCGAAGGCGTAAATGGTTTCGTGCTGCCCGAGCAGAGCAGGGCCGTCGACAAAAGACGGCTGATCCGGCGTCTGGGCGTGCTTGACGATGCTGCCCTACGGCAGGTTCTCGGCATCCTTGTGAAATTCTACACCGAATAGCGCGTCAGCACGTGCCTACCCGACCAACCCCGCCGTCAGCGCGAAGCACGCGCCGACGGAGAGGACCAAGAGCACGGCCTCGACGATCGGGAACTGGCGCCAGAGCTAGCTGCGTGTCGCCGGCCGTTCGTGCTCGCTGGGGATGGCCTTCAAATGCCCGCGCCGTCGACGACCGTCGTCGGATCGATCCGCGCCGGCCTGCGCTCCGTGCGGTCGACGAGGCCGCGCAGGAACGGGCGGACCAGGAAGTCGGCGACGCCGAGCACCACGGCGGCAAGAAGATGCAGACCGAGCAGCAGCGACAGCAGCGCGATGGCGACGGCAGCCAGCGCGCGGAAGCGGATGGCGCCCTTGCGCCGCGACGGGTGCAGAGCGACATCGGCGCCGAGCCAGGCGCGCTGCGCCTTCTCCAGCGGGGTGAGCGCGACGGCCGCCGGCAGCGCGGCGCCTTCGGGGGCGGGGGCATTGGCGCCAACCTCGCGCACCAAGCCGAGCGCCACGGTCTCGTTGGTCAGCTGGTCGATCAGGATGAAGGCGCCGAGGTCGCGGCTCTCGCCATAGGGCACCGTCACCGGCGGCCGGTCGAAGGCGATGGTGACGCGGCCGATCTCGTTCATCAGGAGCGCATTGGCGTCGCGCGGCTGGTAGGTGTGAATGTCGATCGACTTGTCGAGGCTGCGCACGCTGGCCGGCGTCTGGGCCGAGCCGATGCGGGCGATGAAGCGTCCGCCCGAGACCAGCGGCCGCTCGACCATCCAGAGGATTTCCGCCTTCACCGTCTTGTGCGCGGCGATCGTGTCGCCGCGGCGCACCAGCACGTCGCCGCGCGACAGGTCCACCTCGTCGGCGAGCGTCAGCGTGACCGCCTCGCCGGCGCCGGCGCTGGCGACCTCGCCGGAGGGGCCATAGATCGCCTTGATGCGGGTGGTGCCGTTGTTCGGCAGCGCCACGACCTCGTCGCCGCGCGAGACGCGGCCGCCGGCGATGGTGCCGCAATAGCCGCGGAAATCGAGGTTCGGGCGGTTGACCCACTGCACCGGCATGCGGAACGGCGCGCCTTCCTCCTCGAAGGTCTCGGGCGCAGCGGTCTCAAGGCGCTCGAGCAAGGTCTCGCCGGTGTACCAAGGCAGGTTCGGCGAGCGGGCGGTGACGTTGTCGCCGTTCTTGGCCGAGAGCGGGATATAGGCGATGTCGGTGAAGCCGAGGGAGGGGAGGATCTCCTTGTAGCCCGCGACGATGGCATCGAAGACGCCCTGGTCGTAGCCGACGAGGTCCATCTTGTTGACCGCGATGATGACGCTCTTCACGCCGAGCATCGAGGTGATGAAGGAGTGGCGGCGGGTCTGCGGCAGGATGCCCTTGCGCGCGTCGACGAGGATGACCGCAAGCTCCGCCGAGCTCGCGCCGGTCGCCATGTTGCGGGTGTACTGCTCGTGGCCCGGCGTGTCGGCGATGATGAAAGCGCGCTTCGACGTCGAGAAATAGCGGTAGGCGACGTCGATGGTGATGCCTTGCTCGCGCTCGGCCGAGAGGCCGTCGACAAGGAGGGCGAAGTCGAGATCGTCGCCGGTGGTGCCGAACTTCTTCGAGTCGCGCTTCAGTGCTTCCAGCTGGTCGTCGAAGACTGCCTTGGAATCATAGAGCAGGCGGCCGATCAGCGTCGACTTGCCGTCGTCGACCGAGCCGCAGGTGATGAAGCGCAAGAGCGACGGGGCGGGGGAGGGAACCGCCGCGGTGTCGGCGGCAGGGCTGGCGAACTCGGCGTCCGGGATGCGGGCGTTGACGGCGCTCATCAAAAATAGCCTTCCTGCTTCTTCTCTTCCATCGAGGCGCCGCCGTCCTTGTCGATCATCCGGCCTTCGCGCTCGGACGAGCGGCTGCCGCGCATTTCGGCGATGATCTCCGGAAGGGTCGCCGCGGACGATTCCACCGCGCCGGTCAAAGGATAGTCGCCGAGGGTGCGGAAGCGGACCACGCGGTCCTGCACCACTTCGCCCGGCAGCAACTGCATGCGGTCGTCGTCGCGCATGATCAGCATGCCGTCGCGCTCGACCACCGGCCGCGGCTTGGCGAAGTAGAGCGGCACCACCTCGATGTTCTCCAGCGCGATGTAGTCCCAGACGTCGGCCTCGGTCCAATTCGACAGCGGGAACACGCGGAAACTCTCGCCGCTCCGCTTGCGGGTGTTGAACAGGCGCCAGGGCTCGGGCCGCTGGTTCTTGGCGTCCCAGCGGTGTTCGGCCGAGCGCAGCGAGAAGATGCGCTCCTTGGCGCGGCTCTTTTCCTCGTCGCGGCGCGCGCCGCCGAAGGCCGCGTCGAACTTGTGAATGTCGAGCGCCTGCTTCAGCGCCTCGGTCTTCATCACGTCGGTATGGACGCGCGAACCGGAGGCGAAGGGGTTGATGCCGGCCTCGACGCCCGCCTGGTTGGTGTAGACGATGAGGTTCAGCCCCAGCCGCTCGGCGAGACGATCGCGAAACTCGATCATCTCGCGGAACTTCCACTTGGTGTCGACATGCATCAGCGGGAACGGCAGCTTGCCCGGCGCAAAGGCCTTCAGCGCCAGATGCAGCATGACAGCCGAATCCTTGCCGATGGAATAGAGCATCACCGGGTTTTCCGCGGTGGCGGCGACCTCGCGGATGATGAAGATCGACTCGGCTTCGAGCCGCTGGAGGTGGGTCATGCGCGTCGTCTGGGTCAAGCGGCAGGTCCTTTTGCAATCGTGTCGTCGGCGCCGAGCCGCTCGAAGGCGGCGTCGCCATGCTGGTGGCCGGGGACGAGATCCTTGGTCCGTACCACCCGGCCGTCGGCCTCGATGTGCAGCCCGCATTCGCGCATCGTCTCCTCCTCCCACCACCAGCGCCCGGCGCGCTCGGGCTCGCCGGGCTTCAGCGCCCGGGTGCACGGCGCGCAGCCGATGGAAAGGAAGTTCTCGGCGTGCAGCGGGTTGACCGGCACGCCTTGCTCTTCGGTGAAGAGCCGGATGCGCTCGCGCGTCCAGTCGAACAGCGGGTTGGCCTTGATCAGGTCGCGGGCGCCGTCATAGCCGACGAACTCCATGCTCTCGCGGTTGAGCGACTGGTCACGGCGCAGGCCGGTGATCCAGCCGGCAGCCCCTGCCAGCGCCCGGCCGAGCGGCTCGACCTTGCGCACGCCGCAGCAGGCCTTGCGGAACTCCGGGGCGTAGTAGAAGCCGTCGATGCCCTGGTCGTTGACCAGTTCTTCCAGCGGCTCGGCCTGCGGGTACATCGCCTTGATGCGGCGGCCGTACTTCTCCTCGGTCGTGCGCCAGAGCGTGTAGCTCTCCGGGAAGAGCCGGCCGGTATCCAGCGTCTTCACGTCGATCTTCAGCGCGTTCTGGAAGATCAGGTGCGTCAGCATCTGGTCCTCGATCCCGAGGCTGGTGGTGAAGACGGGACGGCCGGGCACCCGCTCGACAAGCAACTGCAGACGCTCCAGCGGGCTCAACGCAGGGAAGGCCGCGTTCAGCTCGGCCGCCAGTGTCTCACGTGAATCATTGCTCATGGATGAGCCTCGAAGGTTGGGGCCGGCATTGGCGCACGGCATCGTCTGCGCCCCGTCTGCCGGCGTCTCCCGGCAAGGAAGACCGGCCCGCGGCTGGCGGTGTGTCTGATCTCCCTCGATGCCGGGGAGACGGCTGGCAGGCTAGGGCGTCGCACACCGTCCTGGCGTGCGTGCCTGCCGTGGTTCGTTCAGTCGGCCGTGCGGCGGGCGGCAAGGCGCTTCTGCAAGATGCTTTCGCCCTCGCCATAGCCGCTCTGATAGTGGTTCACGACGATGCCCTTGGCGTGCATCCACTGCTGCAGCGGCTGGCGGGCGGCCATCGCGTCGGGCAGCTTCACCTCGTCGAAGCCGCAGGCCAGCGCCTCGGCGAACTGGTCGGCGATCAGCGGGCCCGAGGCGCGCAGCGTCCCGGTGAAGCCGGCGCGGCGAAGCTTCTTGGCGAGCGACAGGCCGCGGCCGTCCGAGAAGGACGGGAAGACGACGCTGATGAGATCGAGCGCGCCGAGATAGGGCTCGACCGCCGAGATCTCGGCATCATTGGCGATCACCAGGCCGAGGCGCTGGTTGCGCCGGTCCTCGATCGCGGTGTCGATGACCTCCAGCGGGACCAGGATCGGACCCTGGGCCAGCGACAGCTCGGCGACCTCGTTCACCTCGGTGAACTCTTCGGCGCGCTCGCCCTCATTGCCGACGAGCAAGGTCATGCGAGTTCCTCGACGGTCGCGCCGGTCTTCTCGGCGACATAGGCGGTGAAGCCGGCCTTGAACGGATCGAGACCGGCGCGGCGAACGGTCGCGATGAACTCTTCGCCGGCCGCGCGCTCCTTCAGGTAGACCGCGACGATCGCCTCGATCGCGCCGGGCACATGGTCGCCGTCGATGCCGGGGCCGAGGCGCTCGCCGAGCGCGGCATGCTCCGAGGCGTCGCCGCCGAGGGTGATCTGGTAGTTTTCCTTGCCGGACTTCTCCAGCCCGAGAATGCCGATATGGCCGACATGGTGGTGGCCGCAGGCATTGATGCAGCCGGAGATCTTGATCTGCAGCGGCCCGATGTCTTGGGCGCGGATGTCGTCGCGGAAGACCTCGGCGATGTCCTGTGCGATCGGGATCGACCGGGCGGTGGCGAGCGCGCAGTAGTCGAGGCCGGGGCAGGCGATGATGTCGGTGACGAGGCCCGCATTGGCGGTGGCGAGCCCCGCCGCCTTCAGCGCGGCGTAGACCTCCGGCACGTCGTCCTGGCGCACGCTCGGCAGAACGAGGTTCTGCGAGTGGGTGACGCGCAGCTCGTCGAAGGAATAGCGCTCGGCGATGTCGGCGAAGGCGCGCATCTGCTGGTGCGACATGTCGCCGGGGACCCCGCCGATCGGCTTCAGCGAGACGGTGAGGGCGATGTAGCCCGGCGCGCGGTGCGGAAAGCCGTTCTGGGCGACGAAGCGGTCGAGGCCGGGATCGATCTGTCGCGCGGCGGCGAGCAGCGCCGAGGTCTCGGGCAGCGTCTCGAAGTCGGGATTGGCGAAGTAGGCGGCGATCCGCTCGACCTCCTCGGCCGGGGCATTGATCGTCGGGCCGTTGAGCTGAGCGTATTCGGCCTCGACCTGGCGGATGAATTCCTCCGGGCCGGTCTCGTGCACCAGGATCTTGACCCGCGCCTTGTACTTGTTGTCGCGGCGGCCTTCCGAATTGTAGACGCGCATCACCGCCTCGAGATAGGCGAGGAGCTCGCCCTTCGGCAGGAATTCCCGGATCACCTTGCCGATCATCGGGGTGCGGCCGAGACCGCCGCCGACGATGACCTGGTAGCCGACCTCGTTGGTCTCCGCATGGCGCAGGATGCGCAGGCCGATGTCGTGCACCTTGATCGCCGCGCGGTCGTGCTCGGCGCCGGTGACGGCGATCTTGAACTTGCGCGGCAGCCAGGCGAATTCTGGGTGAAGGCTCGACCATTGCCGGATCAGCTCGCCGGTCGGGCGGGGATCCTCGACCTCGTCCTTGCCGATGCCGGCGAACTGGTCGGCGGTGACGTTGCGGATGCAATTGCCGGAGGTCTGGATGCAGTGCATCTCGACGTCAGCAAGGAGATCCATGATCTCCGGCACGTCCTTCAGCGCCGGCCAGTTGAACTGGATGTTCTGGCGCGTGGTGAAGTGGCCGTAGCCCTTGTCGAATTTTTCGGCGATGTGGGCGAGCTGGCGCAACTGCTTCGAGCTGATCGTGCCGTAGGGCACGGCAACGCGCAGCATGTAGGCGTGCAGCTGGAGATAGAGGCCGTTCTTCAGCCGCAGCGGCTTGAACTCGTCGTCCGACAGCGAGCCGTCGAGACGGCGCGCCACCTGGTCGCGGAACTGGGCGACGCGGTCGCGCACGAAGCGCTCGTCGAATTCGTCATAGCGGTACATCGCGGCTTCCTTTCGGACGGGACGGTGACGGAGCAATCTCTACCGGGAGAAGTTTCCGCGGCGGGGCTGAGCGTCAGCCGGCGTAGGTGTTGCGGAAGGCGGCTTCCTTGCCGAAGTCCGGATGCGTCGAAGGGCCCTTCTGGCGGATCAGCTCACGGAAATGGCGGGCGACCGGCATTCCGCCGGCGTCGATCACCACCGGCACCAGATAGGGATCGACGACGAGGTTGGCCTTCACCGCCGCGGCAGCACGGGCCTGCATGTCGTCGGCAGCAGCCGTGTCGTTGGCCACCTCGGCCTCGGCCGGATTGCGCGTCCAGCCGCCGGGGACGAGGAAGACGACGTCACCTTCCAGGAGATTATTGGCGCTGAGGACGACGGGAAGCTGCGGCCCCTTCGACTTCGGGGAGGCTTTGGGTCCGGCCTTCGCTTCGTTCGCCATCGAGATGCCTTTCGTTCGCCGCCATGCCGTCATCGCCGGCAGGCGGCGCTTGTCATGGTTCTAACTACGCGTTCTCCGCCGAAACTGCGGCGGCGGCAATTCCCTAAACGGTGCAGGAAGGGGAAGAATTTGCTGCCGGGCGCCGAGAATGAGGCGGGATGGTTCAGGCGGGCCTAAATCGCCTCTCCTTGCAGGAGTTTCGGGCTGGCGCGACTGCCGGTGCCCGCCGCCTGGGCGATGAAGGCACGCTTCACGGCCGGCGCGCGATCGACCAGCGACAGGCCGAAACTGCGGGCGGCGCGCAGGAGCGGATTATCGTTCGAGAACAGCCGGTTGAGGACGTCGGTGGTGACGCCCATCTGCACCGTGTCGAAACGGCGCCAGCGCTGATAGGTCTCGAGCACGTCAAGCGCGCCGATGTCGAGGCCGAGACGGCTCGCGTCGACCACGACCTCGGCGAGCGCTGCCGCATCCTTGAAGCCGAGGTTCAGGCCCTGGCCGGCGATGGGGTGGATGCCGTGCGCGGCGTCGCCCGCCAGCGCCACGCGCGGCTTGACGAAGTCGCGGGCGATGGTGAGGCCGAGCGGGAAGGCGCGCTTGCCGCCCTCGACGGTCAATTTTCCGAGCTTGTGGCCGAAACGCTGCTCGAGCTCGAGCTCGAACACCAGATCGTCGCCGGAGACCAGGCGCTCGGCCTCGCGCGTCGGTTCGGTCCAGACGAGCGAGGAGCGGTTGCCCTTCAGCGGCAGGATCGCGAACGGGCCGGACGGCAGGAAGTGCTCTTCGGCGCGGCCGTTGTGCGGGCGCTCGTGCGCCACGGTGCAGACGATGCCGGACTGGCCGTAATCGGTGTGGACGGTGCGGATGCCCGCCATGTCGCGGATCTTCGAGCGCACGCCATCGCAGGCGATGAGGAGGCGGGCCTCGACAGTCTCGCCGCCGGCCAGATGCGTGCCGCCGCTGCCGGCGAGATGAATCTCGATCGAGGCGGGGCCCTCGTCGTAGCCAGTGACGGTCGTGCCGCCGCGGATCGCGACGCCGAGCGCCTCGGCGCGGGCCCGCAAGGCGCCGTTCAGCGCGACGTTCGGCATCATGTGGGCGAAGGGCTCGCCCGGCGTCGCCTCGCCGCCGAAGGTCAGGAACACCGGCCGCACCACGTCCGCGGTCTTGGAGTCGGTGACGATCATCTCGGTGATCGGCTGAGCCTCATGGGCGATGCCGTCCCGGACTCCGAGGCGGTCCAGCATGCGGATCGCGGCGGCCGCGATCGCCGAGGCGCGGCCATCGCGGCGCCAGGCACCGTCGGGCGCCGCGTCCACCACCAGCAGCCGGAGGCCCGGGGCAGCGTCGGCGATGGCGACGGCGGTGGCGAGGCCGACATAGCCGGCACCGGCCACGACGATGTCATAGCGCTCGGGGGTCTCAGACATCACGGCTCCTCGGATAGGCTGTTCTCACTGATCTAGTGGGTTCACCGGGATCGGACAACCGATGCCGTGGTGCCGCAGCCTTTTGTCTCGCCAAGGGTTGCGCCATACCGGGAAGACAAGAGCAGGGGGACCAGGATGGACGAGGGTGTGCGCAAGCTGCTGGAGACGCTGGATCTCGAGCGGATCGAGGAAAATCTCTACCGCGGGGTCTCGCCGGAAGGCGGCTGGCAGCGGGTCTTCGGCGGCCAGGTGATCGCGCAGGCGCTGGTCGCGGCGCAGCGCACCGTCCCCGCCGACCGGCCGGTGCACTCGCTGCACGGCTATTTCATGCGGCCGGGCGATCCGAAGGTGCCGATCGTCTACGACGTCAACCGGATCCGCGACGGCGGCTCGTTCGCCACGCGGCTGGTCTCGGCGATCCAGCACGGCCAGGCGATTTTCACGCTTGCCGCCTCGTTCCAGCGCCACGAGGCGGGGCTGGAACACCAGGCGGCGATGCCGGACGTGCCGGGGCCGGACGAACTGCCGCACGGCGACGAGTTGAAAGCGATGCTCCTGGAGAAAGCGCCCGAGCCGGTGCAGCGCTACTGGCGCCGACCGCGCCCGATCGAGTTCCGGCCGGTCTCCTTCGACCACTACCTGACGACCGAGAAGCTCGAGCCGGTGCAGCAGATCTGGGTCCGGGCGATCTCCGACGTCGGCGACGACCCGGCGCTGAATGCGGCGGTGCTCGCCTATCTCTCCGACATGACCCTCCTCGACACCTCGCTGTTCGCGCATGGCAGCTCGGTGTTCGATCCCGGCATCCAGGCGGCGAGCCTCGACCATTCCATGTGGTTTCATCGCCCCGTCCGGGTGTCCGACTGGATGCTCTACTCGCAGGACAGCCCGAGCTCGTCCGGCGGCCGCGGACTGACGCGGGGCGCGCTGTTTTGCCAGGACGGAACGCTGATCGCCTCGGTAGCGCAAGAGGGGCTCACCCGACCTCGCAGGGGCGCGCCTGTCGCCTCCTAAAGCATCACATGCTTACCATTCAGGCAAATGCGCGAGTTTTGAGCGCATCCAAATGATGCATTGCAGCGTCGGCGTGTGCGGCTGCGGTGGGAAAATGCGGCTAAATCGCGGCATGTCCGGCAATTGGCACGCGGCTTGAATAACGGAGACCAGTCACCCTCGCGGACATGCGGTCCGGAGGGCAGTGGCTCGGCTCTCGCGGACGATTTCCGTTTCGCCGCCGCTCCAGTTTTCGAGGTGCACATGAAGATCGTGATGGCCATCATCAAGCCGTTTAAGCTGGACGAGGTGCGCGAAGCGCTGACAGCTGTCGGTATCCAGGGTCTCACCGTCACGGAAGTGAAGGGCTACGGCCGGCAGAAGGGCCATACGGAAATCTACCGCGGCACCGAATACGCCGTGAGCTTCCTGCCCAAGCTCAAGATCGAGGTCGCCGTGGCGTCCGACATGGTCGAGCGCGCGGTCGAGGCGATCACCACCGCCGCCAAGACCGGCCAGATCGGCGACGGCAAGATTTTCGTCTTCGGCATCGATTCCGCCGTGCGCATCCGCACCGGCGAAGTCGATTCCAACGCGCTCTGAGAAAGGAACTCCTTCATATGCGTTTCGGTAGAACCCTCCTTTCCGCCGCGGTCCTCGCCGGCTTGGCCGCGACCGCGGCCTTCGCCCAGGACGCGGCCGCGCCTGCGGTGGACGCCGCCGCCGCCGTCACCCCTCCCGTCGCCGACGTCATGGACAAGGGCGACACCGCCTGGATGATGACCTCGTCGCTCCTGGTGCTGTTCATGGCCGTTCCGGGCCTTGCGCTGTTCTACGGTGGCCTCGTTCGCGCCAAGAACATGCTCTCGGTCCTCATGCAGTGCACCATGATCGTCGCCGTGGTGATGATCATCTGGGTCGTCTACGGCTACTCCTTCGCCTTCGGCGGCTCGACCAGCCCGTATTGGGGCGGCCTCGCCAAGGTCTTCCTCGCCGGCGTCAGCAAGGAAACCACGGCGACCACCTTCACCAAGGGCGTGGTCCTGCCGGAATACGTGTTCATCTGCTTCCAGATGACCTTCGCCGCCATCACCCCGGCGCTGATCGTCGGCGCCTTCGCCGAGCGCATCAAGTTCTCGGCGGTGATCCTGTTCACCGTGCTCTGGGTCACCTTCATCTACTTCCCCATCGCGCACATGGTGTGGGACGCCAACGGCATGATCTTCGGCTGGGGCGCGATCGATTTTGCCGGCGGCACGGTCGTTCACATCAATGCCGGCATCGCCGCCCTCGTCGGCTGCATCTTCGTCGGCAAGCGGACGGGTCTCGGCCGGGACATGATGGCCCCGCACTCGATGACGCTGACCATGGTCGGCGCCTCGATGCTCTGGGTCGGCTGGTTCGGCTTCAACGCCGGCTCCAACCTCGAGGCCAATGGCGGCGCGGCGCTCGCCATGATGAACACCTTCGTCGCCACCGCCGGCGCCATCGTCGCCTGGTCGCTGGTCGAGACCTTCGCCCGCGGCAAGGCCTCGATGCTGGGTGCGGCGTCCGGCATGGTCGCCGGTCTCGTCGCCATCACCCCGGCCTGCGGCACCGTTGGCCCGGTCGGCGCCATCGCGCTCGGCGCCCTCGCGTCGGTCGTCTGCTACTTCTTCGTCTCGGTGGTGAAGAACAAGTTCGGCTATGACGACAGCCTGGACGTCTTCGGCGTGCACGGCGTCGGCGGCATCATCGGCGCCGTCGGCACCGGCATCTTCACCTCGACCTCGCTCGGCGGCACCGGCTATGTCGAGGGCGTCACCATGGGCGGCCAGACGATGACGCAGATCTACGCGGTCCTCGTCACGCTCGTCTGGTCCGGCATCGGCTCGGCGATCCTCTACAAGATCGTCGACCTGATCGTTGGCCTCCGGCCGACCGTCGAGGCCGAGCGCGAAGGCCTCGACCTCAGCTATCACGGCGAGGCGGCCTACCACTCCTGAGAACGGCGCCGGCGCTCGGCCGGCCCCGTTCGAACACCTGCCAAAACCGAAGGGGCGCGCCGCAAGGCGGGCCCCTTTTTCGTGTCGCCGACCGCTCTAAAACCAGGGCGTCTTGGGAAAATTGCAAACACTCTCTTAGGGTTAAAGAGGCATTAACCAGACCGTCCTACTCTCGCGGCAACGATACCCAGGCTCGATCGCGCCCGGGTACGACCAGACAGACGGGCGGCAGACATGGCATCGACGACAGTGGGAACCCGGCCCGACGCGCGGGCGCGGGCGACAGCAGCGGCACCGGCCGAGCCGGTGAGCTTCTTCAAGCGGCAGGCGGAGATCGCCGGCGGCATCGGCCTGATCGGGCTGGCGGGCTTCCTCAGCCTGGCGCTCGCCAGCTGGACGGTCACCGATCCCTCGTTCAGCCAGTCCAACCACAATGCCGTCGTCAATTATGCCGGCGCGACGGGCGCCGTCGTTTCCGACATCGCCATGCAGATCTTCGGCCTCGGCGCGGTGCTGCTGGCGGTGCTGCCGGCGATCTGGGGCGTCATCCTCGCCGCGGGCAAGCCGGTCGACCGGATCTGGCGCCGCGCCTGGTTTGCGCTCGCCGGCATCGTGCTCGCCTCCGCCGCGCTCGGCTGCCTGTCGGCGCCCGCCGGCTGGCCGCTGCCGATCGGCCTTGGCGGCGTCGCCGGCGACCTCGTTCTCAAGTTCCCGGCGCTCGCCACCGGCGCCTATCCGGAGGGCACGCTCGCCATGGTGCTGGCGGCGATGATCGCGCTGCCAGCCGGCTGGCTGTTCCTCAACGGCGCCGCCGTGATCGACCGCGCGACGCCCGACCCGATGGACACCCGCCGCCCGGTCGCCGCCGCCCTTCGCCAGGATGCGCGCGGCCGCCCGGTCAAGGCCGAGGAGCGCGACGAGGACGAGGAGGAGAGCGAGGGCCGCTTCGCGCTGCTGTTCGGCGCCATCGCCCACACCGCCTATTCCGCCAAGGCAGCCTTCGACCGCCGCCGCAGCGAACGACAGGAGGCCCGCCAGGAGCCCGGCGAGTTCGCCGACCGCTTCGACACCTGG
Source organism: Mesocryomonas lacus (assembly GCF_055730135.2). Classification (NCBI taxonomy): domain Bacteria; kingdom Pseudomonadati; phylum Pseudomonadota; class Alphaproteobacteria; order Hyphomicrobiales; family Aurantimonadaceae; genus Mesocryomonas; species Mesocryomonas lacus. The sequence continues at coordinate 51,424 of NZ_JBUZWE020000011.1, forward strand.
GAGACCGAGGACGGCGATTACGTGGAGCCGGCGCCGCGCGAAGCCGCCCCGCGCGAGGTCGCCCCGCGGCAGATCCGCGTCACCGCGCCCTATGAGAGCGGCGGCTACATCGACCCGATGGACGACGAGGATGCCGGCGTGCCGCGCAAGGACAATCCCGAGCCCTTCCAGTTCGACGTCGACGCCGCCGCCGAGGCACGGCGCCGGAACGCACCGGTGGTCGCCGAGGCCGACGTCGACGAGGACGCGTATGAGGACGAGGCCGGATATGGCGATCACGACGGCCATCACCGCGAGTTCGCGCCGGTCGATCTCGACGAGGAGGGCGGCTGGGAGCCGCCGCTGGACGACGATGTCCGCATCGCCCCGGCCGAGCCGCTGATCGAGCGCCCGGTCGTCGCCGAGGAGCCGAGCGGCTGGCGCGGCATCGCCGCCAACATCGTCGCCTTCCCCGGCAAGCGCCGCAAGCCCGACGCTGCCAATGAGAGCGAGCGCCGCGACCCGCCGGCCGCGCGCCCCGAGCCGCGTGGCATCGCAGCGCCCCGCGCGCCGGAAGCCCCTGCCGCCCGCGTGGTCGCCGCAGCCCCGGCGCCCGTGCCGGCCCGCGGCCGTCCGCAGCGCGGCGGGGCGCTCGCCGCCCAGCGCAATGCGATCGCGCTGCCGTTCGAGCTGCCGCCGATCGAGCTCTTGTCGCCGCCGAAGCCGCGGAGCCGCGACTCCATGCTGTCGCCGGAGATCCTGCAGGAGAACGCCAGGTTGCTCGAAGGCGTGCTCGACGATTTCGGCGTGAAGGGCGAGATCATCGAGGTGCGGCCCGGCCCGGTCGTGACGCTCTACGAGCTGGAGCCGGCGCCCGGCATCAAGTCCTCCCGCGTCATCGGCCTTGCCGACGACATCGCCCGCTCGATGTCGGCGATCGCCGCCCGCGTCGCGGTCATTCCCGGCAAGAACGCCATCGGCATCGAGCTGCCGAACCAGCGCCGCGAGACCGTCTACTTCCGCGAGATGATCGCGTCGGAAACCTTCCTGCAGAGCAAGAGCAAGCTCGCCCTGGCGCTCGGCAAGACCATCGGCGGCGAGCCGGTGATCGCCGATCTCGCCAAGATGCCGCATCTTCTCGTCGCCGGCACCACCGGCTCGGGCAAGTCGGTGTCGATCAACACCATGATCCTGTCGCTCCTGTTTCGGATGACCCCGGCGGAGTGCCGGATGATCATGATCGACCCGAAGATGCTGGAACTGTCGATCTATGACGGCATCCCGCATCTGCTCTCGCCGGTCGTGACCGATCCGAAGAAGGCGGTCGTCGCCTTGAAGTGGACGGTCCGCGAGATGGAGGACCGCTACCGCAAGATGTCGAAGGTCGGCGTGCGCAACATCGACGGCTTCAACGCCCGCGTCGCCTCGGCGATCGAGAAGGGCGAGTCGATCTCGCGCACCGTGCAGACCGGCTTCGACCGCGAGACCGGCGAGCCGATCTTCGAGTCCGAGGAATTCGACCTCCAGCCGCTGCCCTACATCGTCGTCATCATCGACGAGATGGCCGACCTGATGATGGTCGCCGGCAAGGACATCGAAGGCACCGTCCAGCGGCTGGCGCAGATGGCGCGCGCTGCCGGCATCCACGTCATCATGGCGACGCAGCGGCCCTCGGTCGACGTCATCACCGGCACGATCAAGGCGAACTTCCCGACCCGCATCTCCTTCCAGGTGACCTCGAAGATCGACAGCCGCACCATCCTGCAGGAGCAAGGCGCCGAGCAGCTGCTGGGCATGGGTGACATGCTGTTCATGGCTGGCGGCGGCCGCATCCAGCGCGTCCACGGACCGTTCGTCGATGACGCCGAGGTCGAGGACATCGTCAAGCACCTGAAGGCGCAAGGCACCCCGGACTATCTCGATGCCATCCTCGAGGAAGAGGACGATGGCGCCGACGAGCCCGTCAAGGGCGGAAAGGGCGGCGGCGAAGAGGGTAGCACGGACGAGTCCGCCGATCTCTACGACCAGGCGGTGGCCGTGGTGCTGCGCGACGGCAAGGCCTCGACCTCCTACGTCCAGCGGCGGCTGCAGATCGGCTACAACCGCGCGGCGTCGATCATCGAGCGGATGGAGCGCGAGGGCATTGTCGGCCCCGCCAACCATGCCGGCAAGCGCGAGATCCTGGTGCCGACGGACGACGAACGGTAGGGCATCACATTTGCCGGAAGACCGCCGGCGACAACGCCTCCGCCCTATTGAAGCCGCAGCGCCGTGGCATCAGATGCCAACGTGAGACTGCTTCCGCCGGCATGGCGGAAGAGACGGGTGCCGCCCACCGGCGGCGCAGCCAGAAGACACAAAAAGGATGACGATGTTCGATCGAGGCAATACCCGCGGCGCCTTCTCCCGGCTGCTGCGCCGTGCGCTGATGGGCGTGGCGCTGGTCCTGCCGCTCGGTCTGTCGGCGATGCCCGCCAAGGCGCAGGCGAGCGCTGCCGCGCAAGCCGTCGCGGATCACTTCTCCAGCGTCGGCGCGATGACCGGCGACTTCATGCAGTTCGATCCGAACGGCAAGCAGAGCGAGGGCAAGTTCTACATCGAGCGGCCGGGCAAGCTGCGCTTCGACTACAGCGGCACGCCGCTGCGGGTGATCGCCGATGGCGAGCAGGTGGCGATCAACAACCGCAAGCTCAACACCTGGGACCTCTACCCCCTGTCGAAGACGCCGCTGAAGCTCCTGCTCAACCAGCGCATCGACCTGTCGGCGGCCAATATCCAGGCGGTCAAGGAAGAGCCGGACCTCACCACCATCGTGATGGGCGACAAGTCGGTGTTCGGTAGCAGCCGCATCACCATGATGTTCGACCCCGCCAATTTCGACCTTCGCCAATGGACCATCCGCGACAACCAGGGCAAGGACACCACCGTGATGGTCTACAACGTCCGCAGCGGCGTGAAGCTCGACCAGACGATGTTCAAGATTCCCTACACCGCGATCTCGACCGGCCAGACCGGCAACAAGTAGCCATTCCGACCGGCCAGACCGGCAGTAGTTGCTGTCGTCCGACTGTGTGAGCGCCGTGCGTCCAATGGGGCGCGCGGCGTTTCTCGTTTTGATGCCCGGTGGATCGGTCGGTGCCCGGTCAGCTCGTTCCGGCCCGGAAAACCTCGGCGGCTGGCGGCTGCGCTACCGCCTGAAGAAGCCGAGCAGCGCGGCAAGCGTCTCGGCGGGGGCCTCCTCGACGAGGAAATGGCCGCCGTCGATCGGCCGGCCTTCGACACTGGCGCACCAGCGCTTCCAGACGCCGAGCGGCGTCTCGCCGGCGGCGGGAATGCCATGGCTGCCCCAAAGGGCGAGCGTCGGCGCCAGGATCCGCTGCCCCGCGGCGCGGTCCTCGGCGTCGTGCAGCCGGTCGATCGCCCAGCCTGCCCGATAGTCCTCGCAGGCGGCGTGGGTGCGGGCCGGCTGGCGGAACGAGGCGCGGTACAAGTCGAGCGCTGCGGGAGTGAACGCCTCCAGCGTCCCCGAGGCCGTCCAGCTCGCGATGGTGTGGCGGAGATAGGCATCGGGATCTGCGGCGATCAGGGTTTCCGGCATCGGAAAGGGCTGTGCGAGGAAGGGCCAGTGATAGGTCTTCATCGCGGCGCTGGCGTCCATTGCCTCCCAGACCTCGATGGTCGGGACGATGTCGATGACGGCAAGCCGCACCACCCTGTCCGGGTGGTCGAGCGCCAGCCGGTAGGCGACGCGCCCGCCGCGATCGTGCCCGGCGACGTGAAATTGCGGGTGGCCGAGGGCCGTCATCACCGCCGCCATGTCGGCCGCCATTACCCGCTTGGCATAGGCCTTGCCGCCCTGGCTTTCCGGCACCGAGGATTGCCCGTAGCCGCGCAGGTCCGCGGCGACGACCGTGAAGTGCTCCGCGAGTTCCTCCGCGATGCCGGCCCACATCGCCGAGGTCTGCGGGTAGCCGTGCAGCAGCAGCAGCGGCGCGCCGGTCCCCCGGGTATGGACGCAGATGTCGGCGCCGGCACCGGGGACGAGGCGGGTCTCGAAGCGGTCGAACATCGGCTCTCCCTCTGGAACGCCGTCCACCTCGGATGGCGATCCCTGTTGAACGGAATGGGAGCCGAGATTTAGGGCGCCAAGCGGGCCGTTGCAAAGACAGCCGAAGGCCCGGCTTCGCAATCCCGGCGCCGGACTGTCCTTTAGTCGATCCCGATTCCGCGGGCGCCGCTTTGCGTTAGCGGGCGAGGAGGGCCGAAGGCCGCTCGACCGGCGCGCGGCCGAGATGCGGGGCAAAGCCCGAGGCCAAAGCTTCCTTCACCTGCTGAAGCCAGGCCTCCGCCTTGATCGCCCGGTTGGTGGCCAGTACCGCCGCGGCATTGGCGCGATGCGTCTCGTCGCGGGCTTCCTTCAGCTCGGCCTGCAGCCCCTGGCATTCGTCGAGCATCGCCTTCTTCTGGATCTCGATCTGGGTCTTCAGGGATTCGACCTCGGCATCCTTCTGCCAGAGCACGCCGCTCGCATTGCCGATCATCTCCAGCATGCCCGACCATTCCACCGCCTTTTCAGGCTCGTCCGGCAGGCTGGGCAGAGAGGCCATGACCTCCCGGTCGAAGCTGTCGGGAATGGTGACGGTGATGTCTTGCCGGGTCTGCCACTGGTCCACTTCGACGGCACGCAGGTAGGTCTTTTCCATCGGATCCTCCGATCTCATCCATGGCGATTCAGACTTTCTTAACCCGCGAGGCTGCCCGGAACCTGTCCTCTTGGCTCGGTCATCGAGGCTTGCACGCCCCGCTGCCCGCTCGCATAAGGGCGCGACCCTCCTGCCGCTGGAAGCCCCGCATGTTTTCGATCGCCACCTGGAACATCAATTCCGTTCGCTTGCGGCTGCCGCTGGTCGAGCGCTTCCTCGGCTCGCACCGGCCCGACGTGCTCTGCCTGCAGGAGATCAAGTGCCAGGAGGACCAGTTCCCGCTGACGGCGCTGCAGGCGCTCGGCTACGAGCACATCGCGATGCACGGCCAGAAGGGCTATCACGGCGTGGCGACGCTCTCGCTGCGGCCGCTGGTCGACGTGACCCGCCAGGATTTCTGCGCCATCGGCGACGCCCGGCACCTGTCGGTGCGCATGGACGTTGGCGGTCGGCAGCTCAGGGTGCACAATTTTTACGTCCCGGCCGGCGGCGACGAGCCTGACCGGACGGTCAACCCGAAGTTCGGCCACAAGCTCGACTTCATCGACGAGATGCGCCGCACCAGCGCCATGGCCGAGCCGGGCGTCTCGTCGATCCTCGTCGGCGATCTCAACATCGCGCCGTTCGAGACCGATGTCTGGTCGCACAAGCAACTCCTGAAGATCGTCTCGCACACGCCGGTCGAGACGGAAGGGCTGCTGCGGGTGATGACCGACGGCCACTGGGTTGACCTGATGCGGGCGCAGGTGCCGATCGAGGAGAAGCTCTACACTTGGTGGAGCTACCGCGCGAAGGACTGGCTGGCGGCCGACCGCGGCCGGCGCCTCGACCACGTCTGGGGCTCGGCCGACCTCGCGCCGCTCCTGAAGGGCCTCGAGATCCTCAAGGATGCCCGCGGCTGGGATCGGCCGTCGGACCATGTGCCGGTGGTCGTCAGCCTCGACCTCTGAGGCGAAGTACCGTTCGGGCAATGGTCCGAAATGCCATAACGGTTTGCGGAAGGCCTGTTGGCTCATGCGGGTGCATCTTAGGACCCCGCGCGCACGGCGCCGGTCAGTCGGTGAAGCGATGCTCCAGCGCGGTGATGTCGTGCATCATCCGCGTGAGCTGGTCGGCGATCCGCTCGTGCAGGACCAGAGCAAGGTCGGGATATTCCTCGAGCATCCGCCGGAACAGCGTGCGCGGGATGCGGATGAGGTCGCAGGTGCCATCCGCAAAGGCCGTGGCGGCGCGGCGGGTCTCGGTGATCAAAGCGAGTTCGCCGAGAAGGGCGCCCGGACCGAAGCCTGCCACCGGCACTTCCGCGCCCGGCGGTCCGGCCTTCAGCGTGATCTCGCCGCTGACGATGACAAAACCCTCGTCGGCCCGCGCGGCCACGCGGAAAAGCGTCTCGCCGGACTTCAGCCGCCGGTGTTCCGCCCCGAAGGCCAGCAGCCGCAGCTGATCTGCCGTCAGATCGGCAAACAGCGGGACTTGCCTCAGCACCGCGATGTCGCTTTCAAGGCTCATCCGGCGCTGATCACTCCCGTCCCACCTGCCGCCACGCCCGGCGCGGCCTCTGACATCCTCACTCTATAACGATGCAAATTGCTTAGGAAAACTGCGTTCCCAGCTCATCAACACAACATGCGGGCGGAAGGCGGCGCGGCGACGAAACACCGACACTGCCCGGCCGCCGGTTCACGGCATCAGCTTGTAGCCGCCCGACTCCGTGACGATCAGACGGGCGTTCGATGGATCCGGCTCGATCTTCTGCCGGAGCCGGTACACATGCGTCTCCAGCGTATGGGTGGTGACGCCGGAATTATAGCCCCAGACTTCCTCGAGCAGGATGTCGCGGGTGATGACCTTGCGGTCGGCGCGGTAGAGATAGCGGATGATCGCCGTCTCCTTCTCGGTCAGCCTGATCTTGCCGCCGCGATCATCGAGTAGCACTTTCTGGCTCGGCTTGAAGATGTAGGGGCCGACCTGGAAGGTCGCATCCTCGCTCTGCTCATGCTGGCGCAGCTGGGCGCGGATGCGGGCGAGCAGCACTGCAAAGCGGAAGGGCTTGGTGACGTAGTCATTGGCGCCCGCCTCAAGGCCGAGGATGGTATCGGAATCGGTATCCTGGCCGGTGAGGATGATGATCGGCGCCTTGAAGCCGGACTTGCGCAGCACCTTCACCGCCTCGCGACCGTCCATGTCGGGCAGGCCGACATCCATGCAGACGAGGTCGATCAGCCCCGCGCGGGCGGCGGCGATGCCCTTGGCGGCGGTCGGTTCCTGCAGGACGGTGAACTCCTCATGCAGCGACAGCTGCTCGGCGAGGGTCTGCCTCAGGTCGTCGTCGTCGTCGACGATCAGGATGCTGCGTGCGGTCATGAATGGCCTTCGCTCGGTTTCGGTTTCCGTCCTGTTGCGGGTGACCGCATCGTGACGGTAACAATTCGTGACATCAGATAGGGTTCAACTCGGCGACGTCATGCAAAAAAACACCGGTTGCACCGATATCCGCGTCCGCCGCTCGTCGCTCGACCCACGCCGGGGCATCCTCGCGGCCGGGCCCTTGCGGCTCCCCTGTGCGCTTGGCCGCTCGGGAACGACGGTGTTCAAGCGCGAGGGCGATGGTGCGACCCCCGTCGCGACGATGGCGCTGCTCAGCTGCTATGTCCGCTCCGGCCGGCTCTCCGGCGTCCGCCCGGCTCTGCCGACGCTCCGCAGCCGCCCCGACAGCGGCTGGTGCGACGCTCCGACGCATCCGGCCTATAACCGGCCGGTTCGCTTGCCGTTTCCCGCGAGCACCGAGACGCTCCAGCGCGCCGACAGGCTCTACGATCTGGTCGTCGTGCTGGACTGGAACATCACCCAGCGCCAGCGCGGCAAGGGCAGCGCGATCTTCCTGCACATCGCCCGCGCGGGCTACGCGCCGACGGAAGGGTGCGTCGCGGTGTCTCCGGCCGACATGCGGCGCCTGGCGCCGTTCCTGCGCCGCGGGGTCCGGCTGACGGTTTTGCGCTGACCGCCAATGGAACGGCTCCAAACAGAGCCCGTTGGTCTGCAAATGCCGGCGGCCATGCCGCCCTTGCGGAGATGTTTTGATGGAACGCGCCGAAATCACCAACAATCCGGTTATCTCCGCCTACGACAAGCCCTCTGGCGGCTGGGGCTCGCTGAAGTCGGTGCTCGAAAAGACCCATGCCGAGGGGCTTTCGATCGGCACAATGACGGAGATGCTGCGAAAGCAGAACAAGGCGGACGGGTTCGCGTGCGTCTCCTGCTCCTGGGCCAAGCCCGAGAAGCCACATTTGGCCGAGTTCTGCGAGAACGGCGCCAAGGCGACGGTCTGGGAGGTGACGTCGAAGCGCTGCGACCGCGCCTTCTTCGCCAAGCACCGCGTCAGCGAGCTGCGCAACTGGACCGACCACGACCTCGAGAAGCAAGGCCGCCTGACGACGCCGATGCGCTACGACGCCTCGCTCGACCAGTACATCCCGGTGAAATGGGCCGACGCCTTCCGCGAGATCGGAGCCGAGCTGCAGCAGATGGAGCCGGACAGCGTCGTCTTCTACGCCTCGGGCCGCGCATCGCTCGAGACGTCCTACATGTGGCAATTGATGGCCCGCATTTACGGCACTTCCAACCTGCCGGACTCCTCCAACATGTGCCATGAATCGACGTCGGTCGGCCTGCCGAAGTCGATCGGCTCGCCGGTCGGGACGGTGCAACTCGAGGACTTCGAACTCTGCGACATGATGTTCTTCTTCGGCCACAACACCGGCACCAACGCCCCGCGGCTTCTCCACCAGGTGCACGATGCCCGCCAGCGCGGCGTACCGGTGGTGACGTTCAATCCGCTGCACGAGCGCGGCCTGATGCGCTTCAAGGATCCGCAGTCGCCGACGGAAATGCTGTCGGGCGGCGACGGCGTCAAGATGTCGAGCGATTACTACCAGGTGCGGCCAGGCGGCGACATGGCGGCGATGACCGGCATCGCCAAGGGTGTCCTGGCGCTCGACGACGCGGCGCAAGGCGCCGGAAAGCCGCGCGTCCTCGACGTGGCCTTCATCGAGGAACACGGCCACGGCTTTTCCGAGTTCGAGGCTTTTGTCCGCGCCACCGGCTGGGACGAGATCGTCCGCTGCTCCGGCATCCCGCAGGAAGAGCTCGAGCACGTCGCGCGCCAGTACTCCATGGCGAAGGCCGTCATCGCCAATTACGGCATGGGGCTGACTCAGCACCGTCACGGCACCGAGAACGTGCAGATGCTCTGCAATCTCCTCTTGATGCGCGGCAATATCGGCAAGCCCGGCGCCGGCATCTCGCCGATCCGCGGCCATTCCAACGTGCAGGGACAGCGCACCGTCGGCATCTCTGAGAAGCCGGAGCTGGTGCCGCTCGACAAGCTTGCCGAGCTCTACCATTTCGAGCCGCCGCGCACGAAGGGGCTGGATACCGTCGCCTCGTGCAAGGGCATCCTCGACGGCAGCGTGCGCGGCTTCGTCGCGCTCGGCGGTAATTTCTCCCGCGCGGCACCGGAGACGGTGCTGCTCGAGGACGGCTGGCGCAAGCTGCGGCTGTCGGTGCAGATCTCGACCAAGCTCAACCGCAACCATCTGCTGCCGGGGGAGGTGACCTACATCCTGCCGTGCCTTGGGCGGCTGGAGAAGGACGTGCAGGCATCCGGCGAGCAGCATGTCTCGGTCGAGGATTCCACCGCCTGCATCCACGGCTCCATCGGCTGGAGCGCGCCGGCCTCGCCCGAGCTCCTGTCGGAACCGAAGATCGTCGCCGAGATCGCCAAGGCGACTGTCGGCGGCCGCTCCAGCGTGCCGTGGGACGAGTGGGTCGGCGACTATTCCAAGATCCGCGACGCCATCGAGAAGACCTATCCGAAGGATTTCACCGGCTTCAACGCCCGCTTCCTGCAGCCCGGCGGGTTCCACCGCGACATCGAGGCATGCAACCGGGTGTGGAAGACCGAGACGAAGAAGGCGAACTTCCTCGTCCCGAACGGGCTCGACGTGAACCCGGACATCCATGTCGACGGCAAGACGATCCTCAGCCTGATGACCGTCCGCTCCAACGATCAGTTCAACACCACGGTCTACGGCTATGACGACCGGTTGCGCGGCATCAGCGGCACCCGCATGGTGCTGTTGATGAACGCCGAGGACATGCAGCGGCTGGGATTGAAGGACGACGACCGCGTCGACTGCGCGACGCATGCCGACGACGGCGTCGACCGCCGCGTTCTGGATCTGCGCGTGCACGCCTTCGCCGTGCCGAAAGGCGCGATCGCCGGCTATTACCCCGAGCTCAACCCGCTGCTGCCGCTCTGGCACCATGCGGAAGAAGCCCATGTGCCGGCGGCGAAATCGATCCCGGTCGAGATCATCAAGCGCGGCAGTTTTGTCGCGGCGGCTTGAGGCAGCGAGGGATTCGTAAGGCCGATGCAGCGCGCGGTGCCGCGTTGGCGGAAGGTCAGCCTTTCGGCTGCCACCGCCAGACGGTGCTGCGCTTTACCTCGGCGTCTTCGAGCGCCCTGGTGACCGGGACCTCGTAGGTCGCCAATCGGGTCAATTTCTCGACTGGGAGGTAAGCTCTCCCAGGATCGCCGACGAGGACGGTCTTGCCGGCGGCCGCGAGCGCGTCGAACCAGGGAATGATCGCGTCCGCCATCGCCCTGTCGAAGAAGACGTCGCCGGCGAGCAGCACGTCCGCTTCCACGACGGCGTCGACGAGATCGTCGATGACGACGGCGAGATCCACCTTGTTCAGGTCGGCATTGAGGAGGATGGCCTCGCGGCAAAAAGGGTCGATGTCGGCGGCTGTCACGGCGTCAGCACCCGCCTTGGCGGCGGCGATGGCGACGAGGCCCGAGCCGGACGCGAAATCCAGCACGGTCCGGCCGCGGATCTTTTCGGGGTGATCGAGCACGTAGCGGGCGAGCGCTTGTCCGCCGGCCCAGGCGAAGGCCCAGTAGGGCGGTGGCAAGCCGATCGCTTCCAGTTCACTCTCCGTCCGCAGCCAAAGATCGTGCGCCTCCGTTGCAAGGCGAAGGGCGATTTCAGGAACGTGCGGCGGACGGACGACGTCGGTATTGTCGAGGATGAAGGCGCGGGCTCGCCCGGGCGTTAGGCGCCCGGGCATTGGTTCGGCGGCGGGCGGCGTCACGCCGGCCCTGCCGGGGTCAGCCTTCCTTGAGGCGCTTGCTGCGGCCCTGTAGTTCGTCGATCATCTTCGACGCGTCGCCCTTGGTGAGCTTGTCGTTGAAGGTCTCGCCGGTCTCTTCGCAGAGGGTCTTGAGGTAGGAGCCCTGGGCGCCGGTCATCGGCTCGTCGCCAGTGGTCCAGTCGTCCGGGTCCTTCTCGGTATTGGACTGGCCGGTATCGGTCTTGGCATCGCTCATAGGAACACTCCATGGGTTGTGTGTTCTTGCAATGTTCCGAGCGACCCGAGGGTTCCATGCTCAGCCGAGCGCCTTTTTGAGATCGACGCCGCCCATCTCGCAGAGGGTCCTGAACTCCTCCTCCGTCACTGGCTGCACCGAGAGGCGGGAATTAGTGGCGAGCACCATGTCCTTCAGCCGCGGATCGGCCTTGATCACGTCGAGCCCGACCGGCTTCGGCACATCGGTCACGGCGACGAGGTCGACGCATTCCCAAGTCGGGTTGTCGGCGGTGGAATCGACATGGATCTCGTTGAGCACCGCGACGATGCCGACGATCTCCTTCCCGTCATTGGAATGGTAGAAGAAGCCGCGCTCGCCTTTCTTCATCGTCCGCATGAAGTTGCGCGCCTGGTAGTTGCGCACGCCGTCCCATTCCTGGCCTTTGGCGCCGGCCTTCTTCTGCATGTCCCAGGACCATTTCACCGGCTCGGACTTGAACAGCCAGAATGCCACGGCTCAGGCTTCCGGGTTCTTGACGGTCCAGTTCCAGCGGCGGACCGCAGTCGACGCGAAGACGCCGGCCTTGGCATAGGGGTCGCCTGCGGCGATCGTCCGGGCGCCCTCGGCATTCTCGGCATCGACCACCAGCATCGAGCCGACCGGCTTGTCGTCCTCGCCGAGGAAGGGACCGGCGAGCTTCAGCGTGTCGCCAAGGCCGGTGAGGAATTCGAGATGCGCGGGGCGGTTTTCGAGGCGCAGCGGCAGCGCGCCGGGCTTGTCCTCGCAGAAGATGGCGAACAGCATGGAAATCCTTTCAGGGCGAATGGTGGCGGCAAACTAGCCGGCGGCCGGGCGGAATCAACCCACTTCGCGCTTCAGCGGCCGGGCGAGGAGGTCGCGGACGGCGGTCTCCACCGTCATCGACCCGCTGAGGATGGCGGCGACGGTGAAGATGATCGGCGCGTCGATGCCGCGCTCCTCGGCGAGGCGGGCGGCGATCCCCGCGGAGTGGACGCCCTCGGCGAGCTTCAGGCCCGTGAGGTCGTCGCCGCGGCCGAGCGCCGCGCCATAGGCGAAGTTTCTGGACTGGCTGCCGGAGCAGGTGAGGACGAGGTCGCCGAGGCCGGAAAGACCCATGAGCGTCTCCGGCCGGGCGCCGAGCGCCTCGCCGAGCCGGCGTAGCTCGACGAAGCCGCGGGTGACGATGGCCGCGCCCGCCGAGGCCCCGAGCCCGTTGCCGGCTACCATGCCGGCGGCGATGGCGAGGATGTTCTTCAAGGCGCCGCCGGCCTCGACGCCGAGCACGTCGGTCGCGGCATAGCCGCGGAACGTCTCGGTCGACAGGCGGCGCGCGAGGTCGTCGGCGAGCGCCGGGTCGGTGGCGGCGATGGTGACGGCGGTCGGCAGGCCGCGGGCGACGTCAGCGGCAAAGCTCGGCCCTGACAGGACACCGAGGGTCTCGGCCGGCAGGTGACGCGCGAGAACGGCGGAGGCGAACGCGCCGGTCGCCCGCTCGATACCCTTCGCGCAGAGCACCACCGGCGTGCCGGGGCCGAGATGGCGCGCAAGGTCCGGCCCGATTGCGCCGAGGTTCTGGGCGGGGACGACGACGAGCACGAGGTCGGCGCCTCCCAGCGCTTCGCCGAGATCGGCGATGACGGCAAGGGTGTCGGGAAGCGCGATGCCGGGGAGGTAGGCCTCGTTGCGGCCGGTCTTGCAAATCTCCGCGACGGTGGCGGGGTCGCGGGCGTAGAGCACGGTCGGCCGGCCGGCGCGGGCCTCGAGGGCGGCGAGCGCCGTGCCCCAGGCGCCACCGCCGAGGACGGCGATCCGGGGGCTCACGCCTTGGCCCCGCGGCGGCCGAAGCCGATCAACGGCACCGCCTCGCCGTCGAGCGGCCAGCGCGAGCGCACGGGGGCCGCCATGTCGTCGAGAATGCCGGCCTCGAAGCGCTCGAGCCCGGCATAGGCGATCATTGCGGCATTGTCGCCGCAGAGCCTCAGCGGCGGCGCGACGAGGCGCACGCCCGCCTTCTCGGCAGTACGCTCCAGCGTCGCGCGGATTTCGGCATTGGCCGCCACACCGCCGGCGACGGCAAGGACCGGATCGGCGAGCGCCGGAAACTCATCGCGGAAGCGGGCAAGGGCCCGGCCGACGCGGTCGGCGACGCTCTCGGCGGCGGCGCGCTGGAAACCGGCACAGAGGTCGGCGACATCCTGTTCGGCGAGCGGCATCGCGGCTTGAGCGGCCTGGCGGACGGCGGTCTTCAGGCCGGAGAAGGAAAAGTCGAGCCGCTTCTCGCCGCGCATCGGCCGCGGCAAGGCGAAGCGCTTCGGGTCGCCTCGTGCGGCCATCGTCTCGACATGCGGGCCGCCAGGATTGGGCAGGCCGAGCAGTTTCGCCGTCTTGTCGAAGGCCTCGCCCAGCGCATCATCGATCGTCGTGCCCCAGCGCGCGTAGTCGCCGAGGCCCCGCACCAGGAGGATCTGCGTGTGGCCGCCGGAGACCAGCAGCATCAGATAGGGATAGGCGACGCCATCGGTCAGCCGCGGCGTCAGCGCGTGGCCTTCGAGGTGGTTGACGCCGATGAAGGCGTGGCCGCTGGCGGCGGCGAGCGCCTTGCCGGTCATCGCGCCGACGATCAGCCCGCCGATCAGGCCGGGGCCGAGCGTCGCGGCGACGGCGGAAAGGTCCGCCAGCGCGACATCGGCGTCGGCAAGGGCAGCTGCGACGATGCCGTCGATCGCCTCGACATGGGCGCGGGCGGCGATCTCCGGCACCACGCCGCCGAAGGCCGCGTGCTCCTCGACCTGGCTCAAGACGACGTTCGACAGGATGACGGGCGCGCCCGCCGCATCGCGGCCGACGACGCTCGCGGCGGTCTCGTCGCAGCTGGTCTCGATGCCGAGGATGAGGGATGTCGGTCGCAAGGGCACGTCGTCTCCGGTCCTCCCGCCAGCGCGGGGTGCGCCATCCCTTTGTTCACGAAGGCGGCGGCTCGCGCCTTCCATCGCCCCGACCGCATCGAAATGTCAAAGGTGGCGGCAGAAAAACCACGGCGCGTTGCCCCCGGGGCCGGCGATCCCTTATGACAGTTGGACGGTCAGATCGGACGAGACAGGGGAACGAGATGAGCAAAGTCCGGATCGGCACGCGCGGCAGCCAGCTGGCGTTGGCCCAGGCAAGCGAAGTGCGGGCGCGGCTGATGGTGGCGCACGGGCTCGCCGAGGAGGATTTCGAAATCTCGGTGATCTCGACCTCCGGCGACCGCATCCTCGACCGGCCGCTGTCGGAGGTCGGCGGCAAGGGCTTGTTCACCAAGGAGATCGAGGAGGCGCTGCTGGACGGCCGGATCGATCTCGCGGTGCATTCCTCCAAGGACATGGCCACCGCTATCCCCGCCGGCCTCTACATTTCCGCCTTCCTGCCGCGCGAGGATGTACGCGACGCCTTCATCGGCCGCACCGCGCCGACCATCGCGGAACTGCCTGAGGGCGCCGTCGTCGGCTCGGCTTCGCTCCGCCGGCAGGCGCTCCTGAAGCGGCTGCGGCCGGATCTCTCGGTGGTGATCCTGCGCGGCAACGTGCAGACCCGGCTGCGCAAGCTCGAGGCCGGCGAGGTCGACGCGACGCTGCTGGCGCTCGCCGGCCTCAACCGCATGGGCATGGGCGGCGCCGTCACCGAACTGCTCGACGCCACCGCCTTTCCGCCCGCGCCCGGTCAAGGCGCGATCTGCATCGAGAGCCGGATCGGCGACGGCGACGTCGACCGGCTGGTCCAGGCGATCGGCGACCCCGACACCACCATCGCGCTGACCGCCGAGCGCGCCTTCCTCGCCGAGCTCGACGGTTCCTGCCGCACGCCGATCGCCGCCCATGCGACGGTGTCCGCGGGACGGCTGGCCTTGCACGGCATGATCCTGACGCCGGATGGCGGGCAGATGCACGAGGGCAAGACCGACGGCATGCCTGCCGATGCGGCAGCGCTCGGGGAGGCGCTGGCCCGCCGGCTCCTCGACGCCGCAGGCCCCGGCTTCTTCGACGGCTGGGGCGCGGGCGTCTAGGCCATGGCGCGGGTGCTGGTGCTGCGGGCCGCCGCGGAAGCTGCGTCGACCAGCGCGGCGCTCGCCGCGCGCGGTCACGTGCCGCTGCTGCTGCCGCTGCAGGCGATCGAGACGCTGGAGACGCCGCTGCCGGCCGGTCGCTTTGCCGCGCTGCTGGTGACCAGTGCCAATGCGGTGCCGGCGCTTCAGCGCCAGCCGCGGCTGAAAGCGCTGCCGGTGCTGGCGGTAGGGGCGCGGACCGGCGCGGCGCTGAGCGGAGCGGGCTTTGCCGATGTCACCGTCGGCGATGGCGACGGCGCAGCGCTGGCCGATTCCGCCCGGCCGCTGGCGGCGCGCGCCGGCCTGCCGCTGCTCTATGCTGCCGGAAGGGTTCGCACGTCCGGCCTCGAAGACCGCTTGACCGCGCTCGGCATGTCCTTTCTGGTGGTCGAGACCTATGACACAAAGCCGCTGCATCCGGACCTTAATGAGATCGCAACGGTCCTTGCGGGAAAAGCGCCGGACATCGTCCTCGTGCTGTCGGTCGGTCAGGCGGAGGGCTATGCCGGGCTCGTCCGCGACCAGCCGGAGTGCTTTCGGCCGCCGCCGCGGCTGCTCTGCCTTTCCGCCCGGATCGCGCGTGCGTTGCCGGTGGAACTGCAAGGCACTGCGGAGATTTCTGCCACGTCGAGCCTTCCGGCGCTGTTCGAACGTGATCTCTAACCTAACTTGCCATCGGTGCTTGCGCCGGGGCGGGAACTGGCCAACGAATGAACCTGGAGCTTTTGCTCCGCTCGTCCGCCAGTTGCCTGCCTAGATTGGAAAACGGAGTCTCTTTCGATGAGCAATCCTCCGCGCCGTGCGCGGCCGAAGAAGCCGGCCCAGACGATCGATCTCGAGGCGAGGGTCCTGCCGGCGGTCGGCTATCCCGGCCCGGTCTCGGCGGACACCGCCCCTGACGGCGCTGCGACCTATGACGACGGGGGCGTGGCGCCCGAAGCGTCCGCTGCGGCGCCCACCGACGGCGACGCGATGACTGAGAACCTTGCCGTTCTCGGCGATGGCGGCGAGACCGCCGATGGCACCACCCCGGCCGTGTCGGAAAAGTCTGCGGCCGAAAGCTTTGCTGAGGAGGAGAGCCTTCGCGGCACGCCGCACCGGACGGAGTTCGACGAGACCATTCTCGCTGCGGCCGAGCCCGACTTCGTCAACCATGCCGACGGCACGGAGCCGCCGGTCGGCCCGCCGCCGCCGTCGCATGATTATACCAAGACCTCTTCGCTGCCGGAGTCCAAGGGCAGCGTCGGCTCGTCCTTCGGTTCCGCGCTGCTCGGCGCCGCGCTGGCGCTCGCCGGTGCGGGCCTCCTGCAATATGCCGGCGTGCTGCCGAGCGTCGGCCAGACCCCGGTCGATCCCAACACCGGCCAGTACGCCCGTACCGGCGACGTGCAGCAGGTGACGACCGACGTCACTGCCATCAAGGCCGAGGTCGAGCAGCTTCGCTCAGCGCAGGCCGCCGGCGGGACCGGCGCCGGTGCGTCGCAGTCCGACCTCGTCGCGCTGACCGACAGGGTAACCGCGATTGAACAGCGTGGCGAGGCCCGTGCGGCCACCTCCACCGTCAACGGCGAGGCAGCTTCCGCAGCCCAGCAGACCGCCGATGGCGCAAGGGAAGCGGCGGAAGCCGCCAAGGCTGCCGCGGAAGCGGTGCGCCAGGCTGCCCAGCAGGCGAGCGAGGTCGCCGGCGAGTCGAAGACCACCGCGGAAGGCGCCCGCCAGATCGCCGAGACCGCGCAGCTGGCCGCCCAGACGGCTCAGCAAGCGGCAGCGACCGCTCAGCAGGCCGCCAGCGCCGCCCAGAGCAGCGCCAATACCGGCACCGAGAGCATCAACGCCTTCGACAAGCGCCTCGCGGCGATCGAATCGGGCAACAAGCAGGCCGCCGTCGCCATCGCGGCCGCAAGCCTGAAGGCCGCGATCGACCGCGGCGGGCCTTTCATGGGCGAGCTCGAGGCCTTCGCCGGTGCTGCCGGCGCACAGCCCGCCATCGAGACGCTGCGCGGCTTCGCGGCCGAGGGCGTGCCGTCGGCGCAGTCGCTGGCCGTCGCCTGGCCGGACGTCGAATCCCAGCTGATGGACGCCCTCAACCCGGCCGATCCCGATGCCTCCGTCAGCGACCAGCTGCTGTCCGGCCTTGGCGGTCTGATCACGGCACGGCCGAGCGGTGCGCCGTCGGCGGGCGCGACCGGCCCGGAGGCGACCGTCGCACGGATGGCGGACGCGATCGCCAATGGCCAGTTCCAGGCCTGGATCGACGCCTGGGAAACGCTGCCGCAGGCGGCCAAGGATGTCAGCCGGGACTATCAGACGCGCGTCTTGGCGCGAGCGCAGACGGAAGCGATCGTCGGCGAGACCTTGGGAAATGCAGTCAAGGCGGCTACGCCCGCTGGAACGGCCGGGTGAGGAACTGACATGCTGCGCATTCTCGCCTTTTTCCTTCTCGTTCTCGCGCTGGCACTCGGCTTCGGCTGGCTGCAGGACCATCCCGGCGAAATCTCGCTGATCTGGCCGGGCGTGCTGCCGGCCGGACGCGACAACGTCTCGCTCGGCGTCACCACCTTCATCGTCATCGAGCTGGTGCTGATCGCGCTGGTCTGTCTGGTGCTTTGGCTCCTGACCGGCTTCCTGAAGGCACCGAAGCGCCTCGGGCGGTTCTTCGGCACGCGGCGCCGCGACAAGGGCTACAGCGCCCTGTCGGCGGGCATCGTCGCCGCCGGTGCCGGCGACGCCGTGCTGGCACGGCGGATGACCAAGCGCAGCGAGAAGTTCCTCGCCAACCGCCGCGAGCCGCTGGTGCGCTTCCTCGATGCGCAGACGGCGATGATCGAGGGCGACCACGCCCGCGCCCGTTCGGCCTTCGAGACCATGGAGAAAGAGCCGGAGACCCGGCTGCTGGCCTTGCGCGGCCTGTTCCTCGAGGCCGAGCGCCTCGGCGACGACGCCGCGGCGCGCGGCTATGCCGAACGCGCCGTGCGCATCGCGCCGCACGTTCCTTGGGCCGGCGGCGCCGTGCTCGAGGCGAAATCCATCGAGGGCGATTTCGAGGGCGCGCTGGCGATCCTCGAGGCACAGAAGAACGCCCGTCTGATCGAGCGCAAGGAATCGACGCGTCTGCGCGCCGTCCTGCTTACCGCCCAGGCAATGGCGATCGCCGACCGCGATCCGGCCGGCTCGAAGCTTGCGGCGCTCGAGGCTCAGAAGCTCGCGCCCGACCTGACGCCGGCGGCGATCACCGCGGCGCGGGCGCTGTTCCGCCTCGGCGACGTCAAGCGCGGCAGCAAGGTCCTGGAAAAGGCGTGGACCGAGGAGCCGCATCCGGACATTGCCGTCGCCTACGTCCAGGCCCGTCCCGGCGACAGCGCCACCGACCGTTTGAAGCGGGCGAAGACGCTGCAGCAGCTGCGCCCCAACCATGTCGAGTCCTCGCTCGTCGTCGCCCAGGCGGCGCTCGATTGCCGCGATTTCACGCTGGCCCGTGAAGAGGCGATGGCCGCGAGCCGCATGGTCCAGCGCGAAGGCGTCTATCTCCTTCTCGCCGATATCGAAGAGGCCGAGACCGGGTCGGAAGGCCGCGTGCGGGAATGGCTCGGCCGCGCCATCCGCGCGCCGCGCGACCCCGCCTGGACGGCCGATGGCTTCGTCTCCGAACACTGGGCGCCGGTCTCGCCGGTCACCGGGCGGCTCGATGCCTTCCGTTGGAAGGTGCCGGCCCAGCGCATCGGCCAGGACGGCGCGGTGATCGAGACCGACGCAGAGCCCATGCTGCTCGACGAGGCGCCGGCGCAAGGTCCGGCATCGTCGATGCTCGCCGACCGGACCGCGACGACCGAGATGCCGCCGATGAGCAGCACGGCGGCTAACGCCGGCATCACGCCCGTCGGCACGACGGTGCCAGGTGCGTCGTCGGAGCATGGGGTGGACGAGGCCTTGCCGGCCTCGGACGCTGCCAACGCCAACCGTGCGCCCGGCGAGACGCCGGCCGAGCAGAAGTTCAAGCTGTTCTGAGCCATGCAAACTTGGCGCTGGTAGAAGCGCTGCGCCGCTGTAGACAGGTGAGGGATGGCCTTGCGACAGGCGGCCTCCGGCCGGTGATGAGGATAGGGAAATGTTCGAGGCGTTTCGCGACTTTCTGAAGTCGATCGGAAGCGACCACGGTGGCATCGGCGGCATGGCCGGCGATGATCCGCGGGTCGCGGCGGCAGCCCTTCTCTTCCACGTTGGCGAATCCGATGGCACCATCACGGAGGCCGAGCTGTCGCGGCTGAAGGAGCTGCTTGCCGCGGAGTTTGGCCTCGACGAGAACGAGACGCTGCGTGTGCTAGAAGCCGGCCGCGAGGCGGATCAGGATGCCGTTGATCTCTTCCGTTTCACCAATGTCCTGATGAAGACGCTGGACGAGGCGCGGCGGGTTCACTTCATCGAGCTGCTCTGGGAGATCACCTATGCCGACGGCGAGGTGCATGAGCTCGAGGACAATACGATCTGGCGCGTGGCGGAGCTCCTCGGCGTCTCGACCCGCGACCGCATGCTGATGAAGCGCCAGGCGGCGGCGCACAGCGGGGTTGCGGACTGACGGCATGGCCGAGTTTTTGATGCGCGATACCGAGACCTCGGGCGGCAGCGATGCGGCGAGGGAGCCCCGCCGCTACCGCCTGGACGGCGCCGCGGACGAGCGGCCGGTGCTGGTGGTGCTGCATCAGGAGACGTCGACGCCCGGCCGTGTTGGTCAGGTTCTGTCCGCGCACGGCATCCGCCTCGACATCCGCCGCCCGGTGATCGGCGACCGTCTGCCGGAGAGCCTCGACGACCACCGCGGCGCCATCGTGTTCGGCGGGCCGCCGAGCGCCAATGATGCCGAGCCGCATTTGCGCCAGGAGATCGACTGGATCGACGTACCGCTGCGCGAGAACCGGCCCTTCCTCGGCATCTGCCTCGGCGCTCAGATGCTATCGAAGCATCTCGGCGGCACCGTCGCGCCGCATCCCGATGGCCTGGTCGAGGTCGGCTACTACCCCCTCCAGTCGACCACCGAAGGCCGCATGCTGCTGCCGCACTGGCCGGACATGGTCTACCAGTGGCACCGCGAGGGGTTCGACCTGCCACGTTCGGCGACGCTGCTCGCCACCGGCGAGCGCTTCCGCAACCAGGCCTTCCGCTATGGTGACCATGCCTATGGCGTCCAGTTCCACGCCGAGCTGACGCTCGCCATGCTCTACCGCTGGACGACGCACGGGCACGAGCGCACGCTTCTGCCCGGCGCGCAGCTACGGCGCGCGCATTTCGACGGGCGGGCGATCTACGATGCGCCGGTGAAGCGCTGGCTCGAACAGTTCCTCGGTTGCATTTTTGGAGTGCCGGCGAAGGACTGACGGGCGCTGCTTCGGTGCCGGCCCTACACGCGTACTGCATGGCCCGCGGGTATGGTTCAGACGCGTTCCTGCAAATCCTTGGCCTTGCGCAGGCCCGGAAATAGCGCCGCCCAGACGGCCGCCACGCCGACCGTCGCAACGCCGCCCAGCACCACCGCCGGCACCGCGCCGATCCAGAAGGCCATCAGGCCGGCGCGGAATTCGCCGAGTTCGTTCGAGGCACCGACGAACACCATGTTGACGGCGCTCACCCGCCCGCGCACCTCGTCCGGCGTCCAGAGCTGCAGCAAGGTCTCGCGGATGTAGACGCTGATCATGTCGGCCGAGCCCATCAGCGCCAGCGCCAGAATCGACAGCCAGGGTGCGGTCGACAGGCCGAACAGCATGGTGAAGACGCCGAAGAGCGCGACGAAGACGAACATCACGACGCCCGCATTGTTTTGGACGGGATGGCGCGTGAGGTAGAGCACGGTGAGGATCGCCCCGATGCCGGGCGCGGCGCGCAGCATGCCGAGGCCCCAGGGGCCGACCTCGAGCACGTCGCGGGCATAGATCGGCATCAGCGCCACCGCGCCGCCGAGCAGCACGGCGAAGAGATCGAGGGAGATCGCGCCGAGCACCACCTTCTCGTGCCAGATGTAGCGAAAGCCGGCGACGATGGTCGAGAGCGTCGCCGGTTCGCTGGCGGGGCGCGCCGCCAGGCGCCGCATCGACAGGACGAGCCCGCTGGCGAGGAGGAACAGTACCAGCGCGACGCTGTAGGCGACATGCGGAGAGAAGCCGTAGAGCAGGCCGCCGGCGACGGGCCCGACGATCGAGGCGATCTGCCAGGCCGAGGAATTCCAGGCGATGGCGCTCGGCAGTTCGGCCCGCGAGACGATGTTGACCACCAGCGCCTGGCTGGACGGCCCGAAGAACGCCCGGGCGATGCCGAAGACCACGAGCACCGCGAACACCGGCAGCGGCGAGGAGAGGCCCTCATAGGTCATCGCCAGCAGGGCGAGCGCGCCGAGCGCCTCGACGCCGATCGCAAGGCCCATGATCATCCGCCGGCTGTAGCGATCGGCCACCGCGCCGGTGACGAGCACGAGAAGCAGCGCCGGCAGGAACTGGCAGAGCCCGACGAGGCCGAGATCCAGCGGGTTGCGGGTGAGATCGTAGATCTGCCAGCCGACCGAGACGGCGACGATCTGCACCGCGAAGGATGCGGCGAGCCGGGACAGCCAGTAGCGCAGATATTGCCCGTTGCGGAAAGCGCCGAACCTGTCCTCCGCCACCCGAACGGTTTCGGCCAGGGGCGTCTCGTCTTCGATGATCACTGTGCTGATGCCATTTATTGCGGACGCCGAGCCCTAGCCGGGTTCGCACTGGGATACCAGTGCAGCTCTGCCACTGTGCGTTTGCGTCTGGTAATGCTGCAGCCTTGCCGTGTCGGGACAGACCGCAGGGAGCGGCGGTGCACTGGCTGTTCCGCCGGCTTTCCCTAAATAACTGCCTACGACCTTCGCCGTGCATCGGAGCATCCTCGCCCGATAGCGTCAGCCGTCATGGGCCGCGAAAGATCCGGAGTCCCAAAATGCCCGACAACGACCTGAAACCGCGTACCGTCACCAAGGAAAAGGTCGAGCGCCCGCGCCTCTACAAGGTCATTCTCCTCAACGACGACTACACGCCGCGCGAGTTCGTCGTCCGCGTCCTCAAGGGCGAGTTCCGGCTCAGCGACGACGAAGCGAGCAAGGTGATGATCACCGCCCACCAGAAGGGCAGCTGCGTCGTCTCGGTCTATCCGCAGGACGTCGCCGAGACGAAGGCCTCGCAGGCCAGCGAGGCTGGAAAGGCCGCCGGCTTTCCGCTGATGTTCCTCGCCGAGCCGGAGGAGTAGCGGCAACGAGAGTGCAGCATTTGTACGATGCCGTGCAAAGCGTAATGTCCTTACGACTCATTGTCGCGGAAGCCCCTGTCGTGACGCCTTTTCTGGCACGGCGTTCCCGGAGTTCGCGCGGCGTTCCCTCGCCATACTGGTATTGACGCGGGAATTCCTGAGCCGGCCAACAACCTGAGGTGAAACCGATCATCCGTGCCGATCTTCCTTCTGCCTAACCGGAAGGGAGAATGAGATGGTCACCACAGTCGGTACCGAAGACAGCTTCGAGAAGCTCGTGCAGAACCTCCTGATCCTCGAGCACGACGCGATCGCAGCCTATGAGAGCACGCTTTCACGGCTCGACAGCGAGGTCGCCAAGACCAAGATCGCCGAGTTCAAGCGCGATCATGACGAGCATGTCGCCGAGCTCACGAGGATGGCCGCGAGCCTTGGCGTGGCCGCGCCGACGGAAGGCGACCTGAAGGAATACCTGACGACCGGCAAGGTGGCGCTCGCTGCCATTATCGGCGACGGGGCCATCCTGAAGGCCATGTCGACGAACGAGATCGAGACCAAGATGGCCTATGATCACGCGTCGAAAAACGCTGTCGCCTCGACCGAGGCGCAGACCTATTTCCGCAAGGCTTTTGCCGACGAGTCCCGCCACAAGGACTGGATGGACGCCAACGCCTGACCGCTTGCATTCGATAAGCCCCGCGAGCCCTGCTCGCGGGGCATTCGTGTGTCTGGCTGGCTACTGAGATAGCGGAATGGGATGTCGATCGCCCTTGACCATACGTGACGCCGCGTCGGGTGGTCGGTGTCGTCCGGAATCGTCAGGAAAGCTTCGCGCAGGTTGGCAGGCCCAGCATGCTGGCCTGACGTTGCGGGAGGTGGTGATGGACGACAATCGCAGACGGGAAGGGGCGAGGGCCTTCAACCGCGGCATGGAGCGCGACCAGTGTCCGCACGCGCCGGGGACCCCTGCCTTTCGCAGCTGGGTCGAAGGCTGGAAGCAGCAGAAGGCCGAGTTCCAGCTGCGGCTGGAATACGAGCGCAGCGCGGTGAGGTTCGCCCGAGCCGGCTAGGCCCGCTGCCGCAGCGCCTCGGGCTGCCCTTCCGGCCAAGGCCGGACACGGCGCTCCGCCACATGAAACTTCCATGACGAAACTGAGCGCCGGCTGAGTGGGTCCGTTGTCAAAGTGACATCGCGTCTTGCTAACAGGCCGCAGGGATCGGCGACTTCTCTTGCCATTGGGCAGGCCGGTCCGTCCGACCGACTGAAAGCGCCCGGCCATCATGAAAATCGTCCAGATCACCGACACCCATCTCAGCCCGTCCAAGCCGCATTTCAACCGGAACTGGGCGCCGCTGGCGGAGTGGATCCAGTCCGTCCAGCCCGATCTCGTCATCCACACCGGGGATCTCTCGGTCGACGGCGCGGATCACGCGGCCGACCTCACCTTCTCGATGGACCTGATGCGCCAGCTCTCCGCGCCGGTGCTGGTCCTGCCGGGCAACCATGACGTCGGCCACCTCGCCGGTTCGCGCCAGTCGGTGGATGCCGCGCGCCTCGCCCGCTGGAACGCCTGCGTCGGCCCCGACCATTTCGCCGAGGACCACGGCGACTGGCGCCTCATCGGCCTCGACGCCCTGCTGTTCGGCCATGGCAGCCAGGAGGAAGCCGCGCATTTCGACTGGCTGGCCGAGACGCTCGCCAGCCGTGCCGGCCGCCGCGTCGCGGTGTTCTCGCACAAGCCGCTGTTCATCGACCGGCCGGGCGAAGGCGATACCGGCTATTGGGGCATCGATCCCGCCAGCCGCCAGCGCCTGCTCGATCTGTTTGCGGGACACGACGTCGCGCTCTTCGCCAGCGGTCATATCCACTGGAGCTGGGCTGGCACGCTCGGCGACATGGCGCTGGTCTGGGCGCCGTCCTCGGCCTTCGTCGTCGACGGGCTGGAGCGCGAGATGCCGGGCGAGCGCATGCTCGGTGCCGTCGTCCACACGCTGGGGGAAAATCTCGTCAGCGAGGTCGTCGCGGTGCCCGGCCTCACCCGCTACGCGATCGACGACGTCATCCACGAGGTCTATCCCTGGGCGCAGCCGAAAGACGTTCCCGAGGCGGCGCAATGACCGCCTTCGCCATCCGCAATATCTGCAAGTCCTTCGGCGGCAACGCCATCCTGAAGGACATTTCCATCACCGCCGAGCCCGGCGAGTTCATCGCCCTCGTCGGCCCGTCCGGTTGCGGCAAGTCGACCTTGCTGCGCATCATCGCCGGGCTTGACCAGGCCGATACCGGGCAGATCTCGATCGGCGGCCGCGACGTCACCGAGGCGGGCCCGGCCGACCGCAACGTCGCCATGGTGTTCCAGTCCTACGCGCTCTACCCGCACCTCACCGCCGGCGAGAACATCGCCGTGCCGCTGGCAATGCGCGACCTCAACACCCGCCAGCGCCTGCCTGTGCTCGGCCGGATGATGCCGGGCACGCGGAAAACCGCGGCCGACATCCAGAGCCGCGTGCGCGAGACGGCGGTGACGCTGCAGATCGAGCATCTCCTCGACCGCAAGCCTGGCCAGATGTCCGGCGGCCAGCGCCAGCGCGTGGCGCTTGCCCGCGCTCTGGTGCGGCGGCCGGCGGTGTTCCTGATGGACGAGCCGCTGTCCAACCTCGACGCGAACCTGCGCGTTCACGCCCGCGGCGAGATCGTCGACCTCCACCGCCGCGCCGGCGTGCCGACGATCTACGTCACCCATGACCAGGCCGAGGCGCTGTCGATGGCCGACCGCGTCGCGGTGATGATCGGTGGCCACCTGCTGCAGCTCGCCTCGCCGCAGGCGATCTACGAGGATCCCGCCCATCTCGACGTCGCCCGCTTCGTCGGCAGCCCGCGGATCAACCTCATTCCCGCCACCGTCGATACCGGCGGCTTCGCCCGCAGCGGCGACGTCGCGCTGATCGGCGTGCGCGGCATGCTGCCGGGCACCGCCATCACCCTCGGCATCCGCCCGGAATTTCTGCGGCTCGGAACGCCGGGCACCAACACCCTCGACGCCGTGGTCGAGCGGCTGGAGTTCTTGGGCTCGGAGGTCCTCGTCTTCGCGCGTCCCGAAGGCGCGACGGAAGCTTCCGTCGCCAAGCTGAGCCCGCTGGAGGCTGCGGGCATCGCGCCCGGCCAGCGCGTCGCGCTCGGCTTCGAGCCTGCCAACGTGCTGATCTTCGCCCCCGACGGCCAGCGCATCCGCCAGACCGCGGCCGCGCGCCGCCCGGAGGCGGCGCATGTCTGAGGCGCTGGTCTTTAACCCCGCCGCCGTCCGGCCGGTCCGCAAGGCCGCCAGCGACGAGCGCAAGGCGCTGCTCCTGGCCTCGCCCGCGCTGATCCTCCTCGGCCTCTTCGTCATCCTGCCGACGATCGCGGTGGTGATCCTCAGCCTCACCGATTTCGAGCTCGGCTATGGCAGCTTCCGCTTCGTCGGCTTCGAGAATTATGCCGAGCTCTGGGGCGACCGCACCTTCCGCACCTCGCTCTCGAACACCGTGGTCTATTCCCTCATCGTCACCCCGGTCTCGATCGCGCTCGGCCTCGGCGTCGCCTTGCTGATCGAGACGGAGACCCGCGGCAAGGCCTTCTTCCGCACCGTCTACTTCCTCCCCGTCGCCTCGCTGCTCGTCGCCATGGCGACGGTCTGGCAGTACCTGCTGCACCCGACCATCGGCCCGGTCAACGCGATGCTCGCGACCATCGGCATCGCCGGACCGAACTGGCTGGGGTCGAGCAGCACGGTGCTGGTGAGCCTTGCCCTCATCGGCATCTGGCAGACCATCGGCTTCAACATGGTGCTGTTCCTTGCCGGCCTCACCGCCATCCCGCGCGATCTCTATGCCGCGGCCGAAGTGGACGGCGCCCGCACCGCCTGGGAGCGGTTCCGGCTTGTCACCTGGCCGATGCTCGGGCCGACGACGCTGTTCGTCGCGACCATCAGCGTCATCAACTCGGTCAAGGTCTTCGAGACGGTGAAGACGCTGACCGAGGGCGGGCCGAACAAGGCCTCCGAGGTGCTGCTGTTCACCATCTACCAGGAGGGCTTTGTCTATCTCCGCGTCGGCTACGCCTCGGCGATGACGGTGATCTTCCTCGCCATCCTGGTCGTCCTGATGATGATCCAGTACCGCGTCCTCGACCGCCGGGTGCACTACACATGATCGCCCGCTCGCTCTCCGCCGGCCGGGCTTTGCGCCTGTCGCTGCTGTCGCTCGGCGCGATCGTCATGCTCGCGCCCTACATCTGGATGGTCTCCGTCGCCGGCAAGTCGCGGGCGGAGATCTTCTCCTCCTCGCTGAACCTCATCCCGGAGACCTGGTCCTACGGCGCCAACATCGCCAAGGCGCTCGGCCGGGTGCCGATGGGGACGCTCCTGTTCAACGGCGTCCTCGTCTGCGGCCTCATCCTGTTCTTCCAGGTCGTGGTGGCGCTGCCCTGCGCCTACGCCATGGCGAAGCTCCGCTTTCGCGGGCTGAAGCCGATGATGGCGCTGGTGATGCTGGGTCTCCTCGTGCCGATCCACGCCACCGCGCTGCCGATCTACCTCGCTTTCGGCGAGCTCTCGATGCTGAACAGCTACACAGCGCTGGTCGCGCCCTTCACCATCTCGGTGTTTGCGATCTTCCTGTTCCTGCAGTTCTTCCGGGCGCTGCCCGACGATTTGATCGACGCTGCGCGGCTCGATGGCATGTCGGAGATCTCGATCCTCCTGCGCGTCGTCGTGCCCAATGCCTGGCCGGCGGTGACCGCCTTTGCGATCTTCTCGGTCGTCGCGCACTGGAACGACCTGTTCTGGCCGCTGATCGTCGTCACCGACGGGCGCTATGCGACCCCGCCGCTCGGCCTCCTGTTCTTCCGCTCGGCCGAGGCCGGCGACGACTACGGCGCGCTGATGGCCGCCACCCTCATCATCACGCTTCCACTCGTCGTCGCTTTCCTGCTCGCGCAGAAGCGCTTCGTCGAAGGCATCACCATGACCGGTCTGAAGGACTGACCGGCCACCCCCCAGGCACCTCCCCAGGAGAACCAGCATGAACATCATCAAACGGGCGCTCGCAGCCGCTGCGATCGCCTCGAGTCTCTGCGCGCCGGCTTTCGCCGACACGACGCTGACTGTGCATTATCCGATGCCGGGCTTCTTCAAGGACGTGATGGACAAGATCTCCAAGAAGTTCATGGAGGAAAATCCCGACGTCAAGATCAGCTTCGCCAGCCCCTCGGCGACCTATGAGGAGGGCGTCCAGACGATCCTGCGCCAGTTCGGTACCGCCGAGGCGCCGGACATCACCTTCATCGGCCTCAACCGGCTGCGCATGGTCAATGAGCGCGACATCCCGCTCGACCTCGCGCCGCTGATGGCCAAGGAGGGCGACATGTCCGCCAAGGGCTTTTCGGACAACATCCTGAAGCTCGCCCAGGTCGACGGCAAGCAGGTCGGCCTCGCCTTCGCGACGTCGAACCCGATCATGTACTACAATGCCGATCTCGTCCGCGCGGCCGGCGGCAACCCCGACGTCCCGCCGACCACCTGGGACGAGGTCATCGCGCTCGGCGGCAAGATCAAGGCGCTCGGCGACGGCAATGAGGGCATCGACTTCCGCTGGCAAGGCGATGACTGGATGTTCTCCGCGCTGCTGTTCGGCGCCGGCGGCCACATGCTGGACGACGACCGCAAGAAGGTCGCCTTCGGCGGTCCCGAGGGTCTCGCGGCGATGACGGTGCTGGGTCGCATGGTCAAGGAGGGTGGCCTGCCCGTCCTCACCAAGCAGGCCGGCGAGCAGGCCTTCGTCGCCGGCAAGGTCGGCTTCGCCTTCCAGACCACGGGCGCGCTGCGCAACACCATCAACAATGTCGGCGAGAAGTTTGACCTGCGCACCGGTCCGATCCCGATGATCGACCCCGCCAAGGGCCATCTGCCGACCGGCGGCAATGCCGTCGTCATCCTCACCCGCGACGAAGCCAAGCTCGATGCCGCCTGGCGCTTCGCCACGTTCGCCGCCGGTCCTTACGGCGCCTCGGTCGTCGTGCCGGGCACCGGCTACGTCCCGAACAACGAACTCGCCGCGACCTCCAAGGACTACCTCGCCGACTTCTACGAGAAGAACCCTCTGTTCCGCGCCGGCCTGAACCAGATGCCGAAGATGGTGCCTTGGTATGCCTTCCCCGGCTCGAACGGCGTGCGGGTGACCCAGACCATCGTCGACAACCTCTCGCGCATCGTCGAGCAGTCGGCGACCCCGGAAGAGGCGCTCGCCGACGCCGCCGACGAGGTGCAGAAGCTGCTGCCGCGGAAGTAAACCGACTCTTGAGACGGACGGGACGGACGGAAAGGGCGGGCCGGCAACGGTCCGCCCTTTTGGCGTTACCGGAGGTCCCGGACGGTGCCGCCGGGATAGAGCTGGACATCCATCATCATGCTCCGGGCCGGCGCGGCGTTGTCGAGCATGTCGAGGAGGAGCGAAGCGGCGACGGCGCCCATCGCCGCGTTCGGAATGTCGACCGTCGAGAGGGTCGGCGCGATCATCCGGCCGATCGCCATGCCGTCGAAACCGGCGACCGAGACGTCCGCGGGCACGGCGACGCCATGGCTACGCAGCGCGTGGAGGACGCCGAGCGCCAGGAGGTCGTTCGAGGCGATGATCGCAGTCGGCCGGTGTTCGGCGAGCGCGCCGGTGAGATCGAGCATGGCGTAGTCGTCGATGAACGACACCTCGACCGGCTCCAGCGGGGCGAGCCCCGCCGACATCATCGCCGCACGGTACCCCTGGTGACGCCGCGCTGCCCGATCGGAGGCGTTGAACTCGCCGGAGACGAAGAGGATGCGGCGGTGCCCGAGGTGAACGAGATGCGCCGTCAGCCGCTCTGCCGCCCGGTGGTTGTCGACCGTCACCGCCGCCGGATGATCCGGCGTCGCCGCATTGTGCAGCAGCACGGTCGGCGGCAAGGCGCCCCGCAAGGCGGCACTGTCGGCGGCCGAGCACACCGTCAGGATCAGCCCGCGCGGCCGTTCGGCCAGAAGCGCCGCGACCGCCTCCACTTCCTGCTCGGGATCGTAGTTCGACTGCGCGATGAGGACGCCGTGCCCGGCCCCGCGCATCCGCTCCTGGATGCTCGACAGCGACTGCGCGAACACCGGATTGGTCACGCTCGGCACGAGGACACCGATCATCCGCCGCTCATGGCGCCGGACATAGAGGCTCGCCGCCAGCTCGCTCTCCGCTTGCCGGACGCGCCGGATCATCTCCGCGCCGACCGGCCCGGACCGGTTCAGCACCCGGCCGACGGTCGAGACGGAACATGCCGCCCGACGCGCGATCTCCTCATAGGTCGCCATGTGCTTCTCTGCTGCCGATGGTGCGCTGGAAAACAAGGATCGCCGGCCACCATCCATCACCCGGCTTCCGCAGACGGAACGGCTCACGGCACGGGGACGGCAGCACGGGCGCATGATGCGGCGCACCAATGGCATGGACAAGCCACGAAAACGAATGGCGGCGATGCACCGTCATTCGGGTGGCCGGGATGTGGAAGGCAGTTATGCGGGAGAAAGTGTCCTGGTGGAGCTGAGCTCCACCGAACTTGTGCTTGCTGTCGTCCGCTACCGTTCGCAGAGCCCTTGCGGAGCAATGGATCTAAGTCTTCCTCTCGCCGCTCGCGTTCGCTATGGTTCGCCGCTATCCCCACTTTGAAGTGGGGAAAAGAGTGGGGAAGGCATGGCGAGAACGGCAAACAAGCTCACCGACGCGGCTGCGAAGTCGAGCGCTCTGAAGCCAGGGCGCCATTCGGATGGTGCCGGGCTTTATCTGAATATCTCCCCGACTGGCTCCAAATCGTGGATTTTCATGTGGACCGCCGGCGGCCGGCGGCGAGAAATGGGCCTGGGCGCCTATCCCGCAATCGGCTTGGCGAAAGCACGCAAGATGGCGTCCGAAAATAGAGAGGCCATTGCTGACGGGCGAGATCCGATCGCGGAGCGAGCGCGTGAGGCAGAGCCGACATTCGGGGAGTGCGCCGATCTGGTGATCGCCTCTATGGAAGGGGCGTGGCGTAACGAAAAGCATCGGTATCAGTGGAGCCAAACGCTCGGTCCTTCATACTGCAAAGCGATCCGCGATCGCCATGTCTCGATGATCACGACCGATGATGTGCTGAAGGTGCTGAAGCCGATCTGGCAAACGAAGGCTGAAACAGCATCCAGGGTCCGCGGGCGCATCGAACGCGTCCTTGATTTCGCGAAGGCGCGCGGTTGGCGCTCCGGCGAGAATCCAGCGCTGTGGCGCGGCCACCTTTCCAACATCTTGCCGTCTCCAAAGAAGAGCGACGCTCACTTCGCGGCGCTGCCCTACGACGAGCTCCCCTCGTTCTTGGCTCGCGTTCGCGCCGCCGATGCAATGGCCGCTCGAGCACTGGAGTTTACGATCCTGACCGCGGCCCGATCTGGCGAGACGCGCGGTGCCGTTTGGGCAGAGATCGACATGGACAAGGCCGCGTGGACGATCCCTGGCAAGCGCATGAAGGCCGGCAAGGAACACCGCGTCCCGCTGTCGGGCCGGGCACTGGAGATACTGCGAGCGCTCGCCGAAGCGCGGACAGGCGATCTGGTTTTCCCGACGCAGAAGCGAGAGGCGCCGCTGTCGGATATGGCGATGACGATGTTCCTGCGTCGTCTGAAGGTCGACGTCACGGTGCACGGCTTCCGCTCTGCCTTCCGCGACTGGTGCGGCAACGAAACCAGCTTCTCGCGTGAGGTCGCCGAACAAGCGCTGGCGCACCTGGTCGGCGACGCAGTCGAGCGAGCCTATCGCCGCGGCGACGCGCTGGAGAAGCGGCGGAAGCTGATGGAGGCCTGGGCCGCCTATCTTGAGCCTGCCAAAGGCGGGAACGTCGTGGAGCTGCGAAAGTCCTGACGACTTTCCATCATCCTCTACCTCTCGGCTTTTTCGGCAGGGCTTTCGCCTCCCTCGCGAGCGCGGCAATTCCCTCATCGGCTTCCTGTTGACGGGCTTCCTTCCGCCGGGCGTCGAATACGGCATACTGGCGCTCGGCATGGCGTTTCGCATCCGGCCCCGCCACACTGCCACCTCTGGATAAGACTGAGCGATTGAGGTTCCGCAACTGTTGGTCCAAAAGATTTCGAGCGTCCTGCATGACAATCAGACGGCCGATCTTTAGCTGGTCGTCGAAGATGTCGAGTAGGATTGTCGTCAGCCGGTTCAACTCGTCGATTTCGACCTGCGCCAGATAGTTCTTCGACGTGGCGACATCGCTTTTTCGGATATTGTCGTTCGGCCAGCTCTGGAGGCCCATGTTTGGATCCGATGCCTTCGCGCGCGCCACGACGATTTCGGCCGGCGTGTGCGAAGTGACGGCGTAAACGAGCTTGGCCTGCGTCTGCATAAAGAAATCGCGGGCGGCGTCGCTGCTGGCTTCGTAGTCCTGGCACAGCGCGCAGATGGCTTTCAGCTCTCGGTAGACGTTAGCTTCGTCCGCCCGAATATCGCGGATGATCTCCCGCAGCTCGGCAACACGATCCGAGTTTTCTGGCTGCTTGAGACGCAGCGCGTCGACCACGAAGCCTTTTGTCGCGAACTGGACAAGCACGCCCGTCGCCCAGCGCCGGAAGACCGTCGCTTGCGCCGATGAGACGCGATAGCCCACCGAAATGACCATATCGAGGCTGTAAAGCGTTACAGGCTTTGTCGAGTTTGCAGTTTGCACTTTTTGCAAATTGCTCTCTTCCGGCAGTTCGCCTTCCTCGATCACGTTGGCGATGTGGCGAGAAACCGTGGAAACGTCCCTTCCGAAAAGCTGCCCGATTTGCGCTTGCGTCATCCAGAGCGCTTCGCCCTCATAGCGTATGTCAAGCCGCAAGCCCTTCTCGGCGCCGTAGACCAGGAAGCGGTCGCCAGTAACCTCGTCCTCAACTAGGTGGACTGGCTCCATCTCACTGTCGCTCATTCTGCACGCTCCTTTCGCAGCCGCACCCCTGGCCCCTCGCCATTCTCGGCAATGAAGATGACACCCGCAGCCTCATAGACACGCTGGATTGCAGATATGGTGGATGCTTGCGGCCCGCGTCCCTCAAGTTCGTCCTGTTCTATCCGGCTGACGGTGTTCGGTGTGACGCTGGCGAGCTCGGCCACATCCCTAACCCCCATCTTCAATAGGGCACGAGCAGCGCGAGCTTGAGACGGCTTCATCGATAATCCATATCTTTTTAGATACATTGTATTGACTGATACGAAGTCTCGTTATAGATACAGGATATCGATAACGAGGGCAACCGCCATGTACGACCGCCGTGCCATCATGACAGCCGCATGGGCTCGCTACCGTGCCGCCTACCGCAACTATCGTTTTCAGCCTGCCGCGTTCCGCAAGCCCTTCGGATCGAATAGAGCGCCGCCAAGCACAAGGCCGAATACGCCAAGCAGCAAGCCGCCCGCCGCGCTCTCGCTGTCCAGACCTTCAACGCCTCCCCCGTCGCCGCGCCGGTCCTGTCCCCGATGGAAGCCCGCATCGACGCCCTGAAAATATCTGCCGTTCCGCTACGACCTCGCCGCCGCAGAGCGGGCGATCCGCGCCGAATACGCCTCCTAAGCCCTACTCAAGCGAACCAGCCGTCCCCTCACATCACTGGAGCTAACTCGATGCCGAACCATGTTCAGGTTGCCGCCGAAGGCTTGCCTGCAGATCCGATGCTCGCTCTCACACAGAAGCTTGAGGCTGCACTGGCCCTGCAGCTCACACTTCCCAACGCCGAGGCTGACGAACTCGGGACGACCACGATATCGGACCTCTACGGGGCTCTCTGGACCGCAACGCCAGCGACGACCAGCTTGGAAGGCGCAGCGGGCGCTCTGCGGGCAATGGTCGGCTTCAACGACATGGAGGCTTCCGACCTCGCCGTTATCAATTCGGTCCTCGCATTCCTGACAAAGGCTCCTGAGCCCGAGCCGGTCGATCCGTTCCTTGATTTGCTGGACCGCTACCGGGAACAGGATGCCATCTGGAACGCCCAGTCGGAATTTCTCGAAGACGACGACTTCGACGCGCTTTGGCGGACGATTGTCGGCCCGGTCTGGGATGAGCTGATCCAGCAGCCCCCGGCGATTACCACGCAGCGCGGGGCCGTCGAAGCGCTGCGTCAGACGATAGCGGAGCAGCGGACCCACGAAGGGACCTTTGAGCACTCCGCTCTTACCGCCGCGCTCGCCTATTTCGACGCCGCCGCCGCAACCAGCCTCAAGACGGGAGACCTCTAATGTCGGACCAGATCAAAGCCGCGGCGGCAAAGCCGACTATCTCGCGCCGGTCCTTCCTGGCTACGTGTGCGGCGGGAAGCGCCCTCATCGTCGCTGGAACGGTCGCTGGCACCGCGGCCATGGCTACCAGCTTGGCGCGGCTCTCTGCCCTGATCAAGCGACACAAGCACGCCGGCGCCGACTTCGACGCCGCCTGCAAGCGTTTCGATGAGGCCTATGCCGTCCTCGACGCCTCACCCATCACCTACCAGACCTCCGCCGGCCTGCTTACGCTTTACAAGGAGCCGATGACGCACACAGTCGAGGCAGGCGCTGTGCCCGTCGCCATCGTCAACGCCAGGGCTACACGATACCTCATGGAGCCCTTCACCCTAGAAGAGGTGCGGGCATTCTCCGCAGCCTCCAAGGCGACGTTCACTGCGGACGTTGCTGCCTTTCAGGAGGCGGGCAAGGAGTACGACAGGCGCCGAGCTGCAAGCGGAGTGACCGCGGCAGAACTCGTCCTTAATGATGCGCATGCCTCGGAATACGACCTCTGGGAGGAGCTGCTAGCGTTCCCCTGCGCCGAGGTTGACGAGATTCGCGCCAAGGTCGCCTATGTCCTGGCTACCCCGCTGCTTATGGAGCGCCTGCTAGGCGAGGACGACGACCCAAACGCCGAAATGTGCAACTTGCTGCGCTCTATCTGCGGCCCGTCCGGTGAGCCCGCGTGATGGTCTGGGAAGTTCGCTCCCAGCAAGACGAGGTGGCGGCCGGCGGGCGCCTTGCTGCCGAGACGTTCGGCAATGAGATCCTGTCCGCAGCGCTGGCCCTCTACACGATCGAACGAAGCTGGGAAGTTGCCCGAATGATGGGCCGCGCAGAGGCCAGCCCGCAGTTGTTGCGAAGCCTCGCTATTCGAGGCGCGCATAGCATCGTCGACCTGATGGAGAGGCGGCAGCGGCGATACCGCAAGAAGTTGCGGCGCCGCGGCGCGGCCGAAGCTCTTGGAGAAACCGCATGATCCGCATGATGCTGTCGGCCCCTTTCGTCGCAGCGATGATCTGGACCAGCCGAATGGCCCTCCGGTTAGCTGTTGCAGCAATGCCAGAGTTGGCGGAAGACCACCGGCCTACTGTTCCGCAGCGGAGGCAGCGGAGTGGCAAGCAATGAGCCCGGCAGTTCGAAAATTCACCTCGCCACATCCAGGCCACACACCCTATATTCGCACAGCGCGGAGCCAGTCAGCCAGCTGTCGCTTCTCGCCACCGCCGGGATGCTTGCCCCGCGTTTCCACGATGGCGGCAGACGGCAAATTTATGGGTTGCGATAGCGCCGATATGATCGACCCCGTCATCGCCCGAATTCTTGATCGCAACTGCCCTTTGGAGATCGATGTAGAAATTCGAAAGCTTTACGGGGCGACAGGAAAATCCGTTGGTCTCACCCCGCAATGGACCGAGGATCGTGCTACTGCCTTTGGCCGGCGCGCTCTTGAAATCGCCTATCTTGCCAAACTCAACGGTGTTGAAGAGCGTAAAAAGAGCGACCAGCTGGTAGAGTGGAAGGTCGGGGAGAGCACGATCAACAGTGCTAGAACAGCATTCCGCGAAATGTTGCTGTACTTAAGCCCAACAGACGGAAAGATGTGCAATCCGAATTTGCTGGCTGGTCCGCTTTATAAGAAAGCTAAATTAGAAAATCCTGCAGCTGCGCCGCCTGATATACATAGACTTGCTGTTGCTCAAGCGGAAGCCCTTCTTGCCGCTATGTCGGTGTTGAACGGCATGCCCGCATTCTTCCAAAACGGGCGGGAGACTATGGCTTCGACCATCCAAAACCCCGGCTCACCCGAGCGAGCATGGTTCATGTTTCGCCTAGCGGAGGCATGGATCTACCTAGTCGGAAGGCTACCAGGCCGAAACAAGGACCTGTTAAAAAATCCATTTTTGCGGTTCGCTATTGCGGGATGGGCAGATATCGGTGGGGACCAGGACGACGGCTTTGGCAACTTTCTCCACGACGCATTAGACGGCAATAGCGTCCTTGGATCGCTGGCTCTCTCAGACAGTCCACCCTTCTGGGCATAGGGTGCGAAACCCATCTGAAAGTAGCAATGGGGTCTAGCATCCTATCCTCGCTCTGACGTGTGGAATCTACCCGTGAACGCTAGCGCACTGCAGCGTTTGCGCCGCTGGCCGGTACGCCAGCGAGGATAGTCGCGTGACCCGCATTGCTGTCACTGTCGCCGATGCCACGACCCTTTCGGGCCTCGGGAAAACCAAGCTCTACGAAGAAATCCGCGCCGGAAAGATCCAGACGCGCAAGGCGGGCAGCCGGACATTGATCCTCGTGGAGGATCTTGAGGCTTACGTCCGCGCGCTTCCGCTCGCCGGCCAGAAAGAGGCTGCGTAGCCCATCATGCCAAACATCATTGAAGCCGGTCACGCTGCGGGGCGTGACCGGGCTTCGGAATGCATTCTGTGGCGGAATGCTTCTGAAGTAGACTCCATCCCGACAATCGTCAACCAGGCAGCTTGGATCTCCGCCCGCTACGGGCTCGGGGATGCCCATGCGCGCGTCGTCGCCGAGCATGCCTTTTTAAAGGGATCGCTCCGTTGACCGATTTCAAGACGATCGCCATCGACAACATCGTCCGCAGGAAAGACGCTCGACCAACCGATGACAACAAGCTGATGGAGCTGGAGGATAGCGTCCGCCGTCTCGGCCTTCTCAATCCTTTGACCGTCCGGGCTATCTCTGGCGGCGAGTTTGAAGTCTTGGCTGGTGGACACCGCTTCGCGGCCTGCCATGCCGCTGGTTTCCATGAGATTGCGTGCCACGTCGTCGACCTCGACGAGGACCATGCCAAACTGGCGATGATCGACGAAAACCTCTGCCGAGCCGAACTAGGAACTGCCGAGCGCGTGCAGCAGATCGCCAAGCGAAAGGCGATCTATCTCAAACTTCACCCGGAGACGGCTCAGCATGTGGCCGGGGGCAAGGCCCGCCAGGAAACAGCGAGCGCCAACTTGTCGTTTGCTGCCAACACGGCATCGGCGACAGGTCGCTCCGAGCGCACGATCCAGCGCGACGCTGAGCGTGGCGAGAAGATCGCCCCCGAGGCCATCGCCGAGATCCGCGGCACTCGCTTGGACACCGGTGCCTATCTCGACGAGGTGAAGCGCCTCCCCCGTGAGCAGCAGCCCGAGAAGGTCCGTCAGGATCTCGCCGAGCCGTTACGCGCTCGCGAGCCGCGCCAGGACGGCGGCCGGCCTACAGAGCGCCCTGCCGCCCCAACGATTAGCGATGCTGTCCAACGGTTCCTCGATGTCACCGCCGAGCTCGCCAAAGTCGACTTTCAGGCTGTTGCCTCTGGGTTCACACCGCCGCAGCGCGCCGTCCTCCTGCGTTCCTGCCGGCATTTCCTGCCGCTTTTTGAAATGCTGGATGAGGCCTTGGGAGGCGAGAACGATGGCTAACTCCGGACGCTACGGCCTCGCCCCGCATCAGGTCCCGTCTCCGCCTCAGTCGGACGACTGGATCGACATTCTCCGTTGGTACGTCGCGGTGAGCGACGTAGACGACCCGGATCTCCCGTTCATGGCCGACCTGTTGGCGACCGTATGCTCTGGCAAGGCGCTCACCGCTCGTAAGGCCAAGGCGGCGAATGCCGTCCTCAACAGCGCCACAACGCTTTGGCGCCACCGCGCGCTGGCATGCCAGCGGCCCTTCCGGCTGCATCTGGTCGAACACGAGGAGCGCCCCCATGCGTGATTTCAGCAAGGTTGCGCCTCGCTTCTGGATCGGCCGTACGGGGCGGCTTCTCCGCGGCGATCCGGAGGCTCAGCTTGTTGCCCTCTATCTGCTGACGGCGCCGGGATCGTCGATGATCGGTGTCTACTACTGCCCGATCTCGGCGATTGCGAACGAAACGGGCCTTAGTTTGGAAGGGGCTTCGAAGGGGCTTCGAAGGGCCATCGAAGGGGATTTCTGCCTTTACGACGACGCCCTCGAATGGGTGTGGGTCTGCGAGATGGCCCGATACCAATTCGAGCCCACATTGGCGCCCAAGGACAAGCGCGTAATTGGCATTGCGCGTGAGTTCGAGAAACTCCCGGAAAGTGTTATAAAACAAAGGTTTTACACCCGGTACCGCTCGGCGTTTCACCTTCCAAGCTGGTCACTGGCCCAGCCACTTCCCCCAAGGGCCTTCGAAGGGGCTTCGGAGACCCATCGAAGCATAGAGATGGAGAGGGAGACGGATAGAACACCTAGCCAGGGGCAGGGCTTATCAGGATATGGCTCTACAGGGAACGATGGACGAGGACGTCTCGCCGTCGTCGCGGGTTCAGCTCGCGCTGCCGGGGAGGTGGCCCGATGAAGTTCGATCTTCACCCCCATCAGTCCGCTGCCCTTGAAATGATCCGGGGATCGCTCATGGCCGGGCATCGCCGCCTGATGCTGCAGGCGCCGACTGGCTTCGGCAAAACCCTCTTGGCCGCGGCGATCGTCGAAGGCGCCCTTCGCAAGGGCAAACGCGTCATCTTCACCGTGCCGAGCATTGGCCTCGTCGACCAGACCGTCGAGCGGTTCAAGGAGCAGGGCATCGACGCGATCGGCGTCATGCAGGGCTACCATCCGCTAACGGATGGAAAGCAGCCAGTGCAGGTGTGTTCGATCCAGACGCTGACGCGCCGCCGCGTCCCGATGGCCGATGTCGTCATCATCGACGAGGCGCACCTATGGTTCAAATTCATCGAGCGGTGGATGCAACTGCCCGAGTGGCAGAACGTGCCGTTCGTCGGCACCTCGGCCACGCCGTGGACGAAGGGCCTCGGCAAGCATTACACGGATTTGCTGATCGCGGCGAAACTCGATGACCTGATCGCCGCCGGCTACCTTTCGCCGTTCAAGGCCTTCGCGCCGTAGCATCCCGATCTCAGTGGCGTGCGCACCGTTGCCGGCGACTTTCACGAAGGCGAGTTGTCCGACGTCATGAGCCAGCCGGTTCTCGTCGCGGACGTCGTTGCCACCTGGCTGAAGCAGGGTGAGGACCGGCCGACGCTCTGTTTCGCAGTGGACCGCGCCCATGCTCGCAAATTGGCGTCGCAGTTCGAGGGCGCTGGCGTGGCGACCGGCTATGTCGACGCCGACACGCCCCGCGATGAGCGTGAGATGATTGGCCGGCGGCTGGAGCGCGGGCAGATCAAGGTGGTCTGCAATGTCGGGTGCCTGACGACCGGCATCGACTGGGATGTCCGTTGCATCATCCTAGCCCGTCCGACCCGCTCGGAGATGCTCTTTTGCCAGATCATCGGCCGCGGGCTTCGGACGGCTGCCGGCAAGGCCGACTGCCTGATTCTGGATCATTCTGACACGATGATAAGGCTCGGCCTGCCGACCGACATTCATCACGATCGCCTCGACATGGGCAGGCATCAGGAAAGCGCCGCGCGGAAGGCCGAGCGCCCGACGCCACTGCCGAAAGAGTGTAAGGTCTGCACCTACCTGAAGCCCGCGGGAATCCAGAAATGCCCGAGCTGCGGTTTCGAACCTGAACGGCAATCCCAAATCGAGGAGGTGGCCGGCGATCTGGTCCAGCTGAATGGCAAGCGCCGAAAGAAGGGCGACGCGACACCCGAGGAGCGCCAGGCGTTCTACTCGATGTGCATCTGGTACGCCGAGATGAAGGGCCACAAGTCCGGCTCAGCGGCATGGAGGTTCAAAGAAAAGTTCGGCGTCTTCCCGCGGGGCCTGTCGGATAATCCAATTGCACCCGATACCGCATTCCTCGGTTGGACGAAATCGAGGGACATCGGCCGCGCAAAGGCTCATGCCCGAATGAAAGCAGTAGCTGCGAGGGAGACATCCCATGCGCACTGAACCGCTGAAGGACCGCGCAGTCGGCCAGTGGACGGCCATCCTCGGCGCGATCGGCATCGCGTCGCACTTCCTCAAAAACAAGCACGGCCCATGTCCAATATGCGGTGGGAAAGATCGCTTCCGCTTTGACGATAAAGGCGGGCGCGGCACATGGATCTGCAACAACTGCGAGGCGGGCGACGGCATCGAGCTCGTAAAGCGATACCTAGGCGTCGAGTTCAGGGTTGCTGCCCAGGAGATCGAGAAGCATATCGGCGAATCCCCGATTCTGCGGCATGGAGGACAGGCCGACAACGATGCGAAGCGGCGCGAAGAGATGGCCGCGCTTTGGAGGCGCGCGCGTCCGGTGACGCTCGATGACGCGGCTGGAAAATACCTGAACGCGAGGGCCGGCGTAACCGAGTTCCCGAGCTTCCTGCGGTTCTCGCCTGATGAGCGCTACGTGGAAAAGGGAGTGAAGCCCAGCTGGCACCCGGCCATGATCGCAGCCGTCATGCCGAGTGACGCGGCGCTTGCTGCGGGCGAGACGGCGGCGCTCCATCGCACCTACCTGACCCCGGAAGGAGACAAGGCCGACGTCGCCTCGCCGCGAAAGATGATGGGTGCCATGCCCACGGGCGCAGCCGTGCGCCTGATGCCGCATACCGACATTCTCGGGATCTCCGAGGGCATCGAGACAGCCCTGTCGGCGGCGGCAATCCACAACGTGCCGTGCTGGGCTGCGTTGAATGCTCTGCTACTCGAACGATGGGAGCCACCGGCGGGGCTGCGAGCTCTGTTCATCTTTGGCGACAACGATGCCAGCTCCACAGGGCAGGCCGCATCCTACGCCTTGGCGAAGCGGATGAAGGCGAAGGGACTCGACGTGCATATCGAGATCCCCCCGCGCATAGGGCAAGACTGGAACGATGTCTGGCTGGCGCAGAGCGCCGTGAAAGAATATCGATGATCAGCGAACGATTTATTCCGCAGGCGTTCGCAGGCGTCCGGCGACAAAATCGGAAGCATAGACCAGTAGGCGGGGGCGGTATAATCTGTATGTGTATTACAGAGCAAGGAACGTCCCATGTCTCGATACCCTGAAGTGCTTCAGCTTCGCGTCCAGCCAGGAATGAATTCTGCGCTT
This sequence comes from Mesocryomonas lacus, assembly GCF_055730135.2. Classification (NCBI taxonomy): domain Bacteria; kingdom Pseudomonadati; phylum Pseudomonadota; class Alphaproteobacteria; order Hyphomicrobiales; family Aurantimonadaceae; genus Mesocryomonas; species Mesocryomonas lacus. The sequence goes on from NZ_JBUZWE020000011.1 coordinate 92,118, forward strand.
GAAGCCATCGCCCGCCAGGAAGGTAAGCGGGCGCCCGACGTCGTTCGCGAGGCCCTTGCCGCTCTCCTGCAGCAGCGTGCGCCGAAAGGGAGGGCTGCCTGATGTCCGCTCCGGCAGCATCCCCCGGCTTCCTTTTCGGCGGGGACACAGGCATCTCTTACGATGCGCTACAGAAGCGACGCGCAGTGCTAGATGCGATGATCGCCCGACAGTCCGGCTCTGCTCCGAAGAACGTAGGCGAGGGGATCTACGCACTCGGCCAAGGCTTCGCCAACGGTCTCGAGGCACGCCGGCTGCGGCTCGCCGAAGAGAGCATGGCCAAGCAGGGTGAAGGCATCAATGCCGATCTGGCGGGGATGATGGCGCCCCCAGCCTCTGCACCTATCGAAGCTCCTACTGCTGGGCCTGGGGCTGACTTCGGCGGCGCCACTGGCGCGATTGCGGACGCATCCACTCCTGCAGCTTCTGGCCTCAAGCCTGCCGAGGCCGAGGGCTACGCCACGAAATACTACATCGATAAGGGCTTGGCCCCGTATCAGGCCGCTGGCATGGTCGGGAACCTGATCCAGGAAAGCACGCTCAATACGGGCGCCAACAATGCTGGCGATGGCCGCGATGGGTCGGACAGCATCGGCGTTGGTCAGTGGAACAGTGACCGCGCTCAAAACCTCATGGCGTTTGCCAAGGGCACGGGCCGCGACCTATCCAATCTCGACACCCAGCTTGATTTCACCCTGCACGAAATGGGCATGGGTAATGCTGAGTGGAAGAAGCTGCCCGGCTTCGGCGCGGAGTCTCGCGCCGGCCAGATGCTTCGCAGCGCGAAGGACGTGCGGGAAGCCACGGCCGCCGGCATCAGCTACGAGCGCCCTCAGGGGTGGTCCGCGAAGAACCCATTCGCTGGCCACGGCTGGGACAACCGTATCGGCCACGCCCAGCGCTTGGCGGGCGGCAAGTGGGACCAAGCGGCTGTCGCGCCCGTCCAGCCTGCCCCGGTGCAGGTCGCATCTGCCGATCCTAACTTCATGCCGGAAGCCGCTGTTCAGCAGCCGCAGGCCGCGGCTGTTGCAGACCTTCCGCCTGCTCCCGTGCCGGACTTCCTCACCGCTGGCACGCCTGCAACCACGCGGCCGGTCGAGATGCCCCCCGGCCCGTTGCCTGAGCCGGGGCAGACGCCTAGCCTCCCGGTTCAAGCTGCCGCTCCTGTCGAGACGGCGGCTGTGGCTGCTCCGAGCGTCGCACCCATGCCTCCCGCTCAGACCGTAGGCGCTAACCCTGTCCCGCCGAGCGAACCTGCTATCGCGATGGATGACCCGCGGTTCGATCCGCGCACCTCTCCCGAGATGCGCCAGGCGATGATCTCGGGCGACTTCGATGGCCTCGGCTTCAAGAGTGCTCAGTCTGCCGAAACTGCCGGGGGCCCGCCCATGCCCCCAGCGCCGACGCAGCGAGTTGCCCAAGCGATGATAGATCGCGGGATCACGCCCCCGGTCGCCGAGGCATCCCCTCAGGTGAAGATGGTTGGAAGCGCTGTTCAGGAGGCGCAGGCCAGACAAGGCCAGCCTCCGCAGGATCCCCGCATCGGCATGGCCATGCGCGTGATGCAGAACCCGGCCGCATCGCCGGAACAGAGGGCTGTCGCTACAACGGTACTTCAGGGCGCCATGCAGGAACGCCGGCAGGCCGAAGAGCGTGGCTACGAGACACAGCAGGCCGAGCGCAACCGCCAGAACGGCTTGGCCGACTATCGCACCAAGCTCGAGCTGGATGCCCAATATGGGGCCCCGCCGTCTGGATATCGCCGTACAGGGCAGGGCGGCTTGGAGCCGATCCCCGGTGGCCCTCAGGACCCGAGCGCCAACTTCAAGCCGAACCTGCAGAGCGTCTATCTCGATGGACGTGAACAGAAGGGTTACTTCGATGCCGCGAACAAATGGACGCCGGTTGGAGATCCGAAGGCGCCCAGCAGCGGTGGCGGTGTCACCGTTCTGCCCGATGGCACGGTCCAGGTTGGTGGCGGTGGGGTAAAGGTCCCTGCGAACTTCATGCCCGACCCAAACAATCCTGGCGCGGTAACACCGATCCCGGGTGGCCCCGGTGAGCAGATCTCAGGTGAACTTGCAGCGCGTCTCGGCCTGGCGAACGAGTTCCTGCAGAAGGCACCAGAGCTTCGGAAGCACCTGGAGAGCGGTGAGGCATCCGGCCCCATCGACGTCTTCCAAGCTCGCAACAACCAGTCGAGCGGCCAGGCCGGTGTCCACCGAGATCTGGAATATGGCGTTGAAGCCCTTGTCCGCATGCTTACCGGCGCCGGCATGAATGCATCGGAAGCCGACGAGCGGGCTCGCCGATATCTCCCCACCTACACCGATGATGCCTCCTCGATGACAGCAAAGCTCGATGGCCTGACGGAATATCTCAAGGCGACGAAGGATGCCGCCATGCTCGGCAGAGGGGGGGCTCCTGGTGCCCTTGGCGGCGGTCAGCCGAATGGTGGCGGGCAGAACAGCGGTCAGACTGATTACCGCAGCCGGTATGGATTGGAGTAGGGCGCATGGCAGATCTCGACCTATCCCGCGTCAAAAGAAACGTGGCCAAGATGGCGGGCATGGGCGCCCCTATTGAAGACATCGATGGCTATATTGCATCCGAGGGGACGACCGTTGATGCGGTTCGGGCTTTCAAAGCTGCAAGCTCGCAGCCATCAGGTAGCACAACACCAGATGCGGCTCCTGCCTACGGTGGCGCAGCCCTGAATGCGACAGCCGGCGCCAATGAAGCGCTTTATGGAATTGCAGGTCTTCCGGTCGATGCCGTTCGCGGCGCCATGAACCTTGGTGTTCGCGGCATCAACGCTGTGACTGGCTCCGATATCGGCCAGATCCCAGAGAACTCTTTCGGCGGGTCCCGTTTCATCGCGGAAACGATGGGGCGAGCGGCTCCTGTCCTGGACCCACGCAACACGGTGGCATCCAGCGGCGAGGAGCGGGTTGCCCGCGGTGTCGGACAGGGCGTCGCCGGCACCGTCCTTCCTGCCGGCATCCTTGGCGCGGCAGACCGGCTAGGCATGGTTGCCCCGGCTGCGGTTGAGATGGGCACTCAACTTGTAGGGCGCTCGGGCAGCGTCGGCGCGGTTGCTGGCGATGCATTCGCAGGAGCAACGGCGGGTGCCGGTGCAGCCGCAGCCCAAGAAGTCGTCCCCGAAGAGTACAAGACGGTTGCCGGCTTCGCTGGCGGTCTGGTCGGTGGTGGAGCCGGCGCTCTTGCTACCGGCATCCCGCGGGTGGCCAGCAGTGCGGTCGACATGGGCAGCGACTTCATGGCGCCGCTGACGGCTGGTGGGCGTGACCGGCTTGCAGGCCAGCAGCTCGACCAGGCTTCCCGGGCGGGAGTGTCCGGCGATCCACGGGCTTTCGATGCGCCGAGCGGCAACCGAGCCGACCTTATTCGGGCGCTTCGGCAGCGGGAGACGCTCGTTGCTGGGTCGGAGCCAACGGCTTTCCAGACGACCGGCAACATGGGCCTTGGCGCTCTAGAACGGGCGGCACAGACCAAAGACCCGGTTCCCTTCCAGGATCGCCGAGCCGAGCAGAATACGGCCCGCGTCGCAGCCTTGGACGGGCTACAGCCTGGTGGAGCCCCTGAGCAGGTCTCCCGTGTCCTGAAGGAGCGGATGGACGCCATCGACTCCGAGACGATGAAGGAATTGACCGCGGCCCAGGAGTGGGAGCGCGGTGCAAGCCGCCAGCTTGGCACCCCGCTTGAGCCGGAAGTTGCCGGTGGTGTGCTGCGGGAGCGCATCCAGTCGGTCCGTGACCAGGCCAAGCTCAAGGAAAAGGCCCTATGGGAGGCGGTCGATCCCGATGGGACATTGGCTTTGCCGGCCAACAATGCGCGCAAGTACGTGACCGATGCCAAGAGCAACATTCCGGCCTCGGCCAAGCCACCTGTTGGGGAGGAAGCTGAAATCTACCGCGTCCTCGGCCAGTACGGTGATGTCTCGTCTTTCCGCGAGGTCCAGGCGCTTCAGAGCCGGGTGAAGACCGAGATGCGCCGAGAGCGTTCTGAAGCCGGTGAGACGCCAGCCTATGCCCGCCTGGCAGAACTGAACTCGGCACTGTTCCGTGACCTTGAAAGTGCGGCGGTCCAGAAGGTACAACATCAGACACCGGCGGTCGCCCGCGGCGAGATGCGCCTAGAAGATACCGTTGAGGCCTACCTTCTCCGTGAACAAGACCGCTGGATCAATGAGCGAAAAGAAGCGGCCGGGGGCGTCGGTCCTACGGGCTTTGCGGGATCTGCCGGAAGTGGATCACGGGCCGTTCCTGGCTCATATCGAGCAGAAAGCCAGGCGGGAGGGCGACTTGGAGGTCCTCAGAGCGATCCGCGACTATCGGGAAATGGTCTCCAGCCAACCTTCGACCCTGCCGCCCTCGATCGCCTAACGTCAGCCCGAGACGCCACCAACGAGCGCGTCAACACTTTCGACAATCCCACCTTGCGGCCAATGCTGAAGCGGCCTGCGACGACTGCGCCCTATGATATGCGGGCGTCGGCTGTCCCCCAGCGGCTGTTCACTGCTGGCAATGGCGCCTTCGAGAAGATCCAGACCTACCGTGCTGCCGCGGGCAACGATCCTCGCTCGATGCAGGCGCTTGAAGGCTATGCGATCGACAGCCTGCGCAAGTACGCTGTGGACCGTGACACGGGCGCGGTAAACCCGGGGCGCCTGGGGAACTGGCGCCGGGCACATGCCGACGCCTTGCGAGGCTTTCCCGAGCTCGACATCCGCATCGGCAATGCCTCTGACGCGGCCAAGGCTGTCGAAAGCAGGGTCGTCGGTCGCAAGGCATCGCTGGACCGGGCGCAGGCTGGTGTCCTAGGCAAGATCATGGGTGCCGAAGACCCGCAGGATGTCACCCGCATGGTGGGCTCGCTCTTCGGGCGGCAGGATAGCGTTGCCCAGATGGGCAGGCTCCGCGAGGTGGTAGGCGTCAACCCTGACGCAGTAGAGGGGCTTCGCAAGTCAGTTGCCGACTACATCACCGGGCGCTTCGTTGGGAACACCGAGGTAGGCACAAGCGGCCAAGCCGGCATAAAGGCCGATCAGTTCCAGACCTTCATCCGCCTGAACAAGCCGGCGCTGGCTCTGGTCTACAAGCCTAAAGAGGTAGAGCTGCTGGAGGCGGTCGCCGCTGATCTGTCGCAGGCCAATCGCTCCCTGACATCGGTCAAGATTCCGGGCCAGTCGAATACCGCCCAGGATCGCTTCGCCATTCGCGACAGCGACAGTCCGACATCGACACTGGCCAAGCTGGCCATTGCCTCCGCGGCTACCGGTGGCAGCATCGGTGTCGCAGCTGGATCGCTCTCGGGTGTGGCAGCCACAGTCGGTGTCGGTCTGATCGGCGCCCTCAGGGAAAACGGCATCCGTACCGTCGACGAACTGGTCAGGGACGCACTCCTTCACCCCGACCGGGCTGCGATGCTGCTGGAAAAAGTGCCGACGCAGAACGCCACACAGCACCTTCGGTCGATTGCTCAGCGCTACCGCAGTTCAGCCATCGCCAGCGCGAGAACAGCATTCGGTGATGATGACGAGCCAATAGCGCCTCCTGCGCCTCTTATGCCTCTGTTTCCCTCTGGGATCATGGGCGGCGGCTCGGCGGTCGAACCGCTCATGCCTGTGTCTCGTCCCCGTGCTGATCGGGATCTGACGCCCCGCGAAAAAGTTGCCGGCGCATTGCTCGAGCGTCAGCGCGTTAGCCCCCCAAAAAGGATCAACGAGAAGGTTCGCATGATCCTTGAAGCCCTCCAGAAGCGAGAAGCTGCATGACAACCTTGAGCGCCCGCGACATCGGCAATGAGATGTCCCGCCATGTGCACAACAAGGCTAACGGAGCCACGGACAACGCATACATTTGCAAGCTGATTGATCTCCTTGCAGAAGCTCCGGCTAACACGTCGGAAGACGCGCTGGCCTTCCTCGTCTGGTCCACCGGCTTCCTGAAAGAGGTGCTGGCGACCATGCCGGATGTCGATCCCGGCGAGCCCGATCCGAAATACCTGATCTCCCTTTCCCTGGTCCTTGCCACGCGAGCCACTGAAGCCCTCGAGAAGGTCACAGGCATTGAGGCCGCGACCATGGAAGGCGACGTGCGCCGTCGCAACTGAAAGGAACTGGCCATGAGCTACATTTTCGACCCATCCACCCCGATCAGCCCCGAGAAGAAGAAGATTGCCCAGGCCATGCTTCAGCGGAAGCAGATGGAGCTGATGTCTCCGGGCGCCCTGCCTACGACCATCGGCGGCGGCATCGCTGCGCTAGGCCAAGGCTTCGCCAACGGCCTCGAGCTGCGCTCCCTGCGCAACCAGGCGAACGCGCCGACAGACGCATGGGGCGAGATGCGCCAGCCCGGTCAGCATATGACGGACCCGAACGGAGGGGGAGGCGTCGGCTTCCTCGGCGGTCTCAAGGCAATGTTCGGAGGCGGACAGCCGGCGGGCGCACCTACGGGCCTATCGCAGCCAGACTTGCCGGCCCCGCCTCCTCAGCCGCAGCCTATGAGGATGCTGGGTCTTCCGTCTCTGGGCCAGCCCGCTATCCCGCCAGCTCCCACAGGCCCACAGATGACCGGCAACGTAGAGCCGACAATCCAGAGCGCGGTCCCGGCCGGTATCCAGCCCATGGCCGGCGATATGGATCCTATGGGCAGCGCGACCCCGACGCCCACTGTTTCACCCATGCAGGACACGCCCGTCCCGACTGTCAGCGATGCGGTGAAGAACGCTTTCGCCCGAGTCTTCGGACCGCCAGCATGAGGGCGCTCCGGATCGAACAGCGGCTGGAGATCCTGGAGGCCCGTCACCGCGGTGTCCTCCGTCCATTCCGTTCGTTCCAGTGCATTGTCCGAAAGGGCCGAGAGGAAGAGGATAAGATGACAGCCTTCACTGACCTCGGTGTCTTCCCGTCCGACGACGATCTGACCATCCTCTTCGTCGCCGTCAGCCCCGATCCGTCTAACCGGATGGATGATTTGAAGCCTAGCGCCAGGCTGGTCGCTGCCTGAGAGAGGATGCACGATGACCATCCTCTCCCAACGCCTGAAGCGCCTCGAGCAACTACGCGGTGATGCTACCGGGCGGCTGATCGTCGTCAGTTCCCATGGCGCCGGCAAGGAGGAGGTGCAGTCCATCCTTCGTGCCAATGGCCTCGACGTTGGTCCGTCCGACCGGCTGGTGCACTTCTCGACGATCTATGAGGATCGGCAGGGCAATCCGACACCGAGCACTATCCCAGCTCGCGTTCTCACCGTGCAGCCGCTTTGAAAAACAATCATAGGAAATCAGACGATGGCCCGAGGCGGTAGCCGGGAAGGCGCAGGGCGGAAGCCTGGAACGCCGAACCAAAAGACGGCGGAAGCGGCACAGGCAATCGACGCCACCGGCATGTCGCCACTCGACTACCTGGTAGAGCTATACCGCGACGGAACAGCCGAGGCGAAGGATCGGGCATGGGCTGCGAATGCGGCCGCTCCCTACTGCCATCCTCGAATGGCGCCAACAGCTCAGCGGATCATGATCGATTTGCCGGCGACGACAACGATCGACGGTGTTCGGGATGCTATCGCTGCGGTGGTGAAGGCTGTAGCCGGCGGAGAGATTGCCCCTGCGGAGGGGAATAGCCTGGTCGCCGTCATCGAAGCTCAACGCAAGGCGATCGAGACAGTCGACTTGGCCGCACGGATCGATGCGCTGGAGAAGGCAGCATCAGGTGGCGCTCGGTGACCGATGGCGCCGTCCTTCCGATCTCGGCCCAGAAGGTCAATCTCGCCCGTAAGGCGCTGTCCGACATATTCTCTCGCCATAACCATGTGTTGTTGGCGTTCTCCGGGGGCAAGGAATCGATTACGCTGGCCCGGCTATGCGAACCCTATGAGGGGCGGTTTCGGCTGATCTGGGGGAACACGGGATACATGTTTCCCCATGTTGAAGCGCTGGTGCGGGAGTACGGCGAACGCTTCGGCCTGGATGAGCGCCGATCGGATCTGAAGGCCAACTGGAACGCGCACGGGTTGCCGTCCGCCATCGTGCCAATCAAGCATGCCATGCAGAACGGGATGCACTCGGAGCCGCGGCTTCAGTCCAACGTGGCGTGCTGCGTAGCGCTGCGGGGGGCTCCATTGCTCGAGGCCTTCCAAAGCATCTCTGAGGACACGGCTATCATCCATGGCCAGCGGCATGAGGATCGCGTCCCCCTGCTTGGAATATCCGGCTGGAGCCTGCCCGCATGCGTAGAGGTTGCGGCGCCGCTTGCGGATTGGTCGGCAGCCGAGGTGATGGCCTTCCTGGAGGCCGAGGGCATCGAGCTCCCCAGCCACTATGCCGAGGTGCCCGACAGCCTCGATTGCTGGGCATGCCCTGCGGCTTTCGGGGAGGAGCGGGGGCCAGCGCGGGCCGCCTACATGCGCAAGGTCTATCCGCAGCATCTGGACGCTGTAATGCCGGGGGTTCGACGGACGCGAGATGCGGTACGCGCCTCGCTCGACGGCCTGGAACTGGCGATTGATCGAGCGGGGCTGGATAGGGACGCCGACCCCGCCTTTGTAATGCAGTGGGCTCCGTTGGCCGATGATTGCATGGCGGCGGCGTTGGCTACCGTGATTGGCCGATCCTATGCCGAAACAGCCACGATCCTTGGCGTGCCTCTAGATCCCGCAACTGGCCAGCCAACGGTGTTGAAGGGCAAGGGCCTCACGCTGGCCGATCTTGGCGCGCCTATGCTGTCTATCGGCCTCTCTGCCACCCTGATCATCTCGACTGCGGCTGGAGGGACGCTGAAGCAAGTGGACATGCGCCGGCACCTTTCGGGACGCCCCGCGGTTTTAGGCGTGGAGGTAGACAAGGACGACGGTAGCGGGCTTGAGCTGCATGCTTTGGCGTGGACGGGGACCAGGCTGTTTGACTGCCGCGGGCCAGCGGTGCGGGAACTTCGCATTGAGGACGTGACGATCCTTGCCGCCAGCATTTTATCTTGCATGAATGCATTATGGCCGGCGAGGGAGGCTCGTCCCACCGGACGTGAAGACCACAGGAACCATTAGCCAGTTCCCGGCTTTTCTTGACCGAGGGAGAGCTTGGATGGAACATGTCGCCGCACTGATGCTGCTAGTTGGCTGCAACACCAACGCATCAACTTGTACCGAACTGCCGGCCTCTATGGTCGCGTACGAAGATGTTGCCGATTGCGAATCCGACATGGCCCTACAAATGCGGCTCAGTGGCTCATCGGCAGAGAAGGTTTATGGCGCCTGTAAAGCTGTAACCGAAGATGTTTTTGAACAGTCGGCGACGGTGGACTGGACTATTTCCCAAAGCGGGAAAATTCTGGTGACTTTTGATGCCGAGCCGCAGCTTGTCGCTACCCGTTAGAGGCTTCCTATCAAGAGATTGATCGATACCGCACGGTCAATGAAAAATTAACACCTGAGAATGTTTGCCCGTTTGCTCGCGCGTAAATCTGTCCTCCTCACGAGGGGGAAGACATGCACAAGCCGAGAGACGTCAGCCATATGGTCGAGCATCCCTATTTCCGGGGGCTTGAAGAGCGCCACGAAAAAGGAACGGGTCTCGAGCTCGCCTTAGAGTAAATGGCTGCGCGCAGGCGTAAGTCTGCCGAACTTCGAGCCGCACGTGAAAAGGCTGTAATCCGGCAAGATTGATGTGGCTTTGAAGCTATTCCGCATCTTCATGCGGCTCAGCAATAGCTCTGGGTTGGCTTGTCGTTGCGCGACCATGCGCCTGGGTCCATCCGGCCAGCCACTGGCCCTGCTGCTCTGAACCCGTAGGATACGGGCAATCGTTAGCGGGAATCCCTTTGCCGTGTGCTTCGACGCCTTCGTTGAACCATCGACCGATCATGACATGCCCTTAAATTGAAACCTGCACATGGTGCAGGGCAATCAGACATTATCGCCGGCAATTGATTCCGAAAACCTCCCTGTCGGAAGCGAAGTCGCAAAGGCGTGAATATGCCTGACAACAATCAAACAAGGCGCCGGAACGTCAATCTCGCTAAAATTTCCCACCGTCCATTTTTTCGGTGCCGGCCTGGTTCTCCCGGTCCTTGATCTCTTCCGGTAAGCCGGGTTCGTCCTCGTCTTCGTCGACCGGGCCTAAACCATCATCGTCGCCGTAAAGCTCTTCATCCTCGAACTCTTCCGGAACGATCTCCCAGGCTTCAAGCCATCGCCTGTAGGCATCGGGTCATTCGGGTTCGTGCCAACTGGATCTGGCTTCGACACGGCGCATCCTCCCGTTCGAAAAGACAAGGCACGTCCGCTAGCGTTCGTTCCGGTAGTGGCTGCAACCACAGCTGCCATTGCGGCGACTGCAGCCCAGGAACCGTGGCCGTTAACCCGCGTTCTTGCCCGACACGATCTTGCCAAATCCTAGCAAAAAGTTCGTTGGACACCACCCGAGTCCTCTGAGAGGGGTCGGATGACGATCCTTATTCTTCGGAGCGAAATATTGGAATCCTTGGACGCCGTTAACCTGACGGATCAGCTGCATGCCGAGCAGGGTAAGGGCGATCCGTTCGCAGCAGCGGTTCGCGCCACTCGAATGCCAATGATTATCACGGACCCCCGACAGCACGACAATCCGATCGTGTTCACGAACGACGCCTTCCTTCGGCTGACCGGTTACCACCGCGACGAGGTGATGGGCCGGAACTGCCGCTTCCTCCAGGGGGCCGAAACGGATTGGGGCGAGATCGATAGGCTACGGGCGGCGATTCATGCGGAAACGGACGTCGACGTTGAGATTTTGAACTACCGGAAAGACGGTACATCCTTCTGGAACGCACTGTATCTGAGCCCCGTCTTCGGTCAGAGCGGAGAGCTGCAGTTTTTCTTCGCCTCCCAGTTCGACGTCACCGACCGGAAGGTGAGGGAGCTTGAAGCTGTGGAGTCGAGCGACTTCTTTGAGAATGCCGTTAAGGAGCGGACGAGAGATCTGGAGGCCGCCCTGACACAGCAGACGCTTTTGCTGCATGAGGTCGACCATCGCGTGAAGAACAATCTGCAGATGGTCGCGGCGATGATCCGGAGCCAGTCGAGGTTCTCAGACAGTCCGGAGGTCAAGGCAGCGCTGAAGACGACCATGACGCGTGTCGAGACGCTCGGCTCGGTACACCAGAAGCTCTATCAGTCGCCGGATGTCAGTGTCTTTGATGTCTCAGGTTTCGCCGCCGAAGTATCACAGGACATCGTTGATGCGGTCGGAAGACCCGAGATCAAAGTGGCGCTAGATCTCGGTAGGCTGATGGTACCGTCGTCGGTGGCGTCGCCCCTTTCCCTGCTGATTAACGAGCTGATCACGAACTCCCTGAAGCATGCGTTTCCGGTCGAACGGCAAGTGGGCAGGATCAGGATCGCGACCTCTCAGGAGGGTAGCACGGCACATCTGGTCGTCGAGGACGACGGCATCGGTCTGTCGTCAACGACTTCGTCCGGACGTCGGACGTTCGGTCACCGGCTGATTGAGTCTCTGGTGAAACAGATCCGCGGCACCATCGAATTCACCGATGCGCAACCAGGCACACGGGCCAGCGTTATATTCGAGAATTCAGTAGGAGTATCAATTCCTTGACCGATTTTCAGCCTTTGCGCGTCCTGATAGCCGAGGACGAAGGGCTTCTCGCGATGGACATCGAAGACACCGTCGAGGACGAGGGGCAAATCGTTGCCGGATGGGCGACTTCGGCAGACGAGGCGATCCGGCTCTACGACTCCTCCAACCCCGACATCGTCTTTCTGGACATCCAACTGCTGCACGGAACTTCTGGTCTGGACGTCGCAAAGGTTCTCAAGGATAGGACCGGTGCAAAATTCGTCTTCATGACAGCCAACGGCAGGCTTGTTGATGAGGACCTGCAAGGAGGGGTCGGTCTCCTGGAGAAACCCTTTTCAAGCGCAAAGCTGGTTGCTGTACTGGCATATCTTCATCAGGGGCTGTTCGACCCGCCCCCTTCGTTGAAGAAGCCAAATGGCCTCAAGCTCGGCCCGCATTACACAACTGCCTGGGCCTGACTCGACCTGCAGTCCGAAGCCTATCCATCTTGGCGTACCGGGTGCTGGCGATGCCGGCATTATGCCGTTACCTTTGGCAGTACCCCTATCCGTGTCGTTTACCGCGGCGAACGCATATCAAACTTCGTCGCCCATTGCTGCCGGATTCCAGCGGCCGCGGGTGCAATCGTCCCCCGACCAAACCTCCCGTTCACCGCATCGATAACGCCCATCAGCCTGTCGGACTGCTCCCGGTCCCGTCGATCGAAAAGCGGCCTCGATGCGGTACCGGCGCGGATCAAATTGTCCATTATGATGCCGGCCTTCGCTTACCGGAAGTCATCGCGGGAAATCGCCCCGCTAGGCCCTCCCGAGGTTTAAGTTACAGGCGGACTGTTTGGGGCGGTTTTCTCGGCGCTGTTCGCAACAGCGTTTTCGTAGAACAAGCTCACGAAAATGGAGAGGCGCCAACGGCGAAATGGGCGCCTCTCCTGCTCACCCCGCAGAAATGCAAAGCTTGCAAACGAATCTGGAGTAGGCGGCAATTGTCGTCAACCTTAAGAACCGCGACAAGCGCTACCTACCTACCTTAGAATTTTGCTGAGTCGGGTATCGGCGGCGAGATGACCGAAGCCGCCATGGGTCGCCGACACCAGCTTCGACAGCCAAGCTTCCGCATCGGTCGCCCTCTTGTTCGCTCTGGCGGCATCTTCGTATGCACGGCTAATTTCGCCCTGAGCCAATGATAACTGTGCTTGCAGGGCCCGCAGCTCGTCCCTCGAAATGTCTGCCTGCAGAGCGGCCTTCGAAGCCATTTGCTCGACTTGGGCCTCACTTGCGGAGAGTGCTTCTGATGCGCTTTGAACCAGCTCAAGGGCCGCGGACCAGTCTGGAATTGCGGTAGCATCCCGGCTGGGAAGTGTCGGCTGCAGTTGCTCCGTAGTCCGAAAAGTCCGCTCAAGTTCGAGATCGAGTGTGCTTGGGATATCGAAGCCGAGATCGACGCGTGTCCGCAATCGCTTGTCGGTTTCCATCTCACTTAACCCTTCCACGAACTCGGCCCGGTCGCAGCGTCAGGGGCAAATACAGCTCACTAAGCGACTAGGCCTCTAAGCGATCTGCCTACAAAAGGTTCATCGTCGCGGTCCAGCTGGCGGCAGATCCGACTTTCAGTGAAGGGCTACAGATACGAGCCGAACTCTGTGCTGGATGCAGCGCAGTGAACAATTAAAGTGCAAATCAACGTGTTCTCCCAGTGGCCAATTCTGGATGTGAAACAGCTACTTAAGAGATACTGATATGCCCAACCATCGGCCGGATGCATCAGTCGATAGGTCCGCAAGCTGACTTGCGGGGTAAAGTTTTGGGAGACAGAACAATGGCGACACCGGCGAGCACTGACGGCAACGATATGATCATCGACGATCCGGCGATGAGCGAGAACATTGATGCGTTGGACGGTGACGACAGCATCACCGTGTCCGGCGGATCGGACACCGTAGACGGTGGTCTCGGCGAAGACACGTTGATCGTCAATTACACCGACTCCACCGAGGCGTTCCGTAGCGTCGGCGGCGGCTTCGGTGCTCTCCCGACTATTGGTTCTACCTCGCCGGACGGCTTACCGAGTGTTGCGTACTCAAACATTGAGCATCTCGACATCCGGACTGGGGCCGGAAACGATGCGCTCGTTGGTGGGTTCGGCGAGGATACTATTTCCAGCGGCGCAGGCAACGATCAGATCGACTCTGTGGATCGCCCGGAAAGTATTTTCGGTGCCAGCATCGCGCCTGTTTCGGATATCGTTGATGCGGGCGACGGCGATGACAACGTCAATGGTGGTCGGCTAGATATTCTTGATGGGGGCGCTGGCAACGATTTCCTTCAAATCAATTTTGGTTTCAACGGTAACGACGCGAACCCGCCCGCGGTAAACTTGGTCCTTGACGCAAATGGGGCTGGCATCGCCAACGATGGAACGTCCATCACCGGCTTCGAAGCGATCAACCTTACGCTTACCAATCTAAACGACACGGTTGACACGGGTGATGTAGTTGCGAGCCTGAACGGTCAGGACGGCGACGATCTCTTGACGACCGGAGCAGGCGACGACCAGATTTTTGGCGGCGCTGGAAATGACACCATCGACGCTGGCAACGGAAACAACCTGCTGAGTGGCGGTGCTGGAAATGACGTCATATCGGGTGGCGTCGGCAATGACAGCATCACTGTTGATCCTGCCAATGATGGGATCGACAGCGTTAACTTGGGTGCCGGAAGCGACCAGGTGACGTTCGTCGGTCAATCCCCCAGCCAAATCCGCGTCACATTCACCAGCGCCGATGTCGGCAACGGGAACGCGCTCGATGGGGGCAATGGCTCGAATGAAGATGCAGGCCTTGCTGTCAGAGTTCAGAGCGAAGACGCGGATGGCAATGTTGTCGGTGTCGCTAGCCGGTATGACGATGAGGGAATTACCTTCTTGGAAGGTACGCAGGGATATAGCTTCGACGTAAGAGATCTCGCCTCTGGAGTCGCCAGGGGCGATCAATTCAAGGGAGTTGTCCTCGGTACATCGGACGGCGACACGCTCTCGTTCTTTCCTCCCTTCCGTGAAGGGCAGGCGTTCTACTACAATGGTGGCGGCGGCAACGACAGCATCATTGCAGGAAGCGGAAACGACTTTCTCGTCGGTGGTGCAGGTGATGACTCTCTGACTGCTAATGGTGGAAATGACACGATATTCGGTGGAGCTGGAACGGATAGTGCGTTCTTCTCCGGCAATCGCCTCGACTATAAGGTCGTTGCGATCGATGCTTCCAACATTCAAGTTACCGATCTTCGCGACGGCTCGCCTGACGGTGTCGATATTATCCAGACTGTCGAAAACTTCACCTTCCAAAACGGAACGTTCGATACCACAACCGTTCTCACCAGCAATGCCTCGGAAGTTCCAAGTGCAGGTCCAGACAGGCTGACCGGAACAACTGCATCTGAAAGCTTCTTCGGCGGCGCCGGTAACGATACAATCAACGGCGGAGCAGGTAACGATACCATCTCTGGCGGGGATGGATCCGATACGTTGACAGCTACGCCGAGCCTCGGCGAGCACGCTGTAGTCTTCGGCGGGTCTATGGTTACGGACCCCAACGATGTCGGCGATAATATATCGGTTTCTGGAGCTGGATCCGCTGATGTGTACGGAAACGGCGGAGATGATGTCATCAATTACTCCGCTTCTGGAGCCGGAAACATTTATGGTGGCGTAGGTGGCGATCAAATTAACGTTCAGAACGACGCCAATAATATGGTGGTCGGCGGGACGGGGTCGGGTGATATCATCGTAATTAACGGGAACGGCAGCAACACGGTGCTTGGTGGTTCGCAAATCACAGATGCTGCTGATGGCGCTGACCAAATCACGGTCAACGGAAATGGCAATAATAGCATTTACGGCAACGGTGGTGACGACACCATCCTAGTCACCGGCACTGGCAACAACACCATTTATGGCGGTGTTGGGAATGATCAGATCACCGGAGGCTCCGGAAACGATCTGATCATTGGTGGTCCAGGGGCAAACTCTTACACTGGCGGTCGCGGTGCCGATGCATTTGTGCATGATGCCGGAGCTCAAGATACAATCACTGACTTCAACTCGGCTGAAGGGGACAGCATAGTCTTTAATGACTCTGCCATCTCCGGATACACAATGGGTTCGGATGGCTCGGCTACGTTCAGTTTTTCGGATGGTGGATCAATCACCATTCTCGGAACTGCCCCGATGACATTTGGCATCGCATAAAACATGCAAGGAGCCTCGTCGTTTTAGTAACGGCGGGGCTCCCTTCTTTTGACCCTCGCGAGCGCTATTCGCCGGCACGTGGGGAAGCCGCGAGGCTCCTCGCCGAACACCTGATCCTGAGCATGTGCCGTCGTGTGGCAATGAGCGGCGGAGAGTGGAAGCCGGGGAACCGGTAAGCGGGACTAGTCGCGATCGAGCTGGTGCGTTAGTGCACTTTCAGATTGCAAGGATTGCTTACGGGATGGTCAAGATCAGCAGCGGGGACGAGGCCCTAGTCGATACCGGCGTTGGAGCGCGGATAAAGTCGTATCGCCGAACTATTCATATGAGTCAGTCGACGCTGGCCAAGCAGATTGGCGTAACGTTTCAGCAAATTCAGCGGTATGAGAACGGAATGAATCGTGTAAGTGCGAGCAAGCTGCACCAGATAGCTGAAGTGCTAGACGTTGAGCTTATCGAACTTTTCAAGCCGTTGGAAACTGACTCGTCAAAGGAAGTTCGTCTCGGTCTAGCGGATGATGTCGCCCTGTTCATTAAGACAACTGAAGGACGACGGCTCAATGAGGCGTTTGCGGGCATATCCGACGGGCTGATTAGGCGGAAATTGGTCGAGCTCGTTCAAACCTTGGCTCATTAATCGGCGCTGGAACAATGCGACGAGTGAACGCAGCAGCTAGTTAGCGGGCGTTAGGACGCACGAACCGACGACACCAATTTGTCCGAGTGTCGCCGGGCCCGGTGCAACTGCTTCAGCGTTGACACTAGAGTACCATTAAACGCTGGTGTATCATTTTAAAGTTTTGACCTTGTCTGACCCTAGTGTCTGCCAGATATGTGGTGGCGATTGTACAGAGTATGGTTCGGCTCACGTATTTAGTCCTCGTCGGTTCACCTTTGATCGTTCGAAGGGGCAGCCCCGTCGATCGTCACGCCGTATAGGTTGGCTTTGAGGCAGGGCGCGTTCTCGAGGCTTTCCCCTGCGACTTTTGGCGGGCAACAGCGATTTCGTTCGAAATTTCGCTGAGGACTTGCTGCAGTTGGTTAATCTCTGTGGAGATCTCGTCGTGCCGCCGGTGTAGCTCCCCGATCATCTGATCCTCCGTTTTGAAGGTAAGCAGCTGCTTTACCTCAGTGAGCGAGAAGCCGAAACGGGCAAGGCGAGTGATTTTCTGCAGGTGGGCGACATCAGCATCGCTGTATCGGCGGCGCGTGCCAGAGGTGCGCTGGGGCGAGATTAAATGGAGCTCTTCGTAGAAGCGTAGCGTCCGCTGCGTGAGACCGAGCATTGTAGCGACGTCGCTAATGGTATGCGGATACTCATCTTCAATCTTGGCCACGAGGGCTCCTGAAATGTGGGCCTATGCGGCTGCGGATTGGTTCTGGAAGGCGGTGTTCTTCTTAGGGAAGGTTTATTGATGGCGAAGGGCTACGGGGTAGCACATCGCTGTTGACGATTGCGTTCATTTAAGGCGCCAGGTGTAGCGGAGGGTAGTCAATCACTTTGCAGATCTTCGCCGTCCTGCCGATTGCCTCTGCCACAATCGCAAGCACACCCTCCGGCAACGGCTGCTGCAGCGCCTTAGCCAAGGACCAGTCGGCTCGCATCCACACGTCCATTTCCTTGGCCGTAGTGAGGATCACCTGCATCGCCTTGGGGTGAATGGCGCCGACAGTCGGGTTAAACTCTGTGGTAAGGAAGCCAAAGCAATCAACCGTAACCTCGCTCTCACGCGCTTTCCGGACGCTTGTCCATGTCGTCCAGATGCCAGCGAACGCCATTAACGGCCGATTGGCATTGGCTGCGAACCAGACAGGCTGCCCGGCTGCGCTATCCCATTCGCTGAAGGAGGTGAACGGCACCAGGCAGCGGTTTGCTGGGCCGAGCCACCGCGTCCAGTGCTTCGACGCGGTGTTCCTGATGTTCGTGGTGCCGGCGTCCGGTTCGGCCTTCAGCCAGGCGGGGAAGTCGTAAGGCTTGCCCTTCGCCTCGAGCTTGTCAGCACGCTTCTTCGTCGCCTGGAACAGCGCCTGCGACGAGCTCGGCATTCCCCATCGCACCATCGATAGTTCGCGCTCGCCGTCAACAGTCCCGACGATCGGCGCCGGATAGTCTGGAAAGATGCCCGGCATAGGCGGCATGTTGCCCGCCCGATCTCGCATCGCCCGCGTGAATTCCAAGATGGCCGCTTGGCCCTTCGTGACCGAATACAGATTACACATGCGAAGGATGTGGGATCATCGGCCGCCAAGAGGAGTCTCTTTGGCGCGATCGTCGACGGGAAGGATAGGAAATGGCGAAGCCGATCAGCGGCACGCCCGAATTCGGAATGTCGCGGGTTCAGGCGGCGCACCACATCGGCATTGGCGTATCGTTGTTCGACAGCCTAGTGGCTCAAGGGAAAGTGCCGCCGCCGCGCAAGATTGGCACTCGCCTGATTTGGCTTCGGCATGAGATCGAGGACGCGATCGAAAGCCTGCCCTACGCCAATGACACTACCGAGCGGCGTCCTGCCGAAAACTCGTTGGATGCCGCAATAGCCCGTCGAAACAGGGACAATGCCAAATGACAGAATGTCGTCATTTTGCCATGGCGATTTGGCTTCGATAAGGCTGCTTTTCGGAGCTAATTCCTTCGTGGAGGGCACACGGTCAGGACGCATTCCTTTGATAGGAGTTCTGAAGCGGTCGGTGTGCCCGATCATCCGAAGGGATCATTATGAACGACAACGCGGACCAAAAAAGGCGTTGCAATGGCACGCCGAAAGACGAGCGTGCTCGTGCAGTTCTCCATTACACAGCCCTTGCCATGGAAGCGAAAGTCTGGCGCACGCTTGTCGACATGGAAGTCGATGCTTCTGCGGCTTCCGGCAAGCTACAGTCACGCTTGATCGGCGATAGTCGATCACCAGCCTGACGCATAACTGGTCTGTTCCGTCGTCTCGCTGTAGCAGGTGCCCTTCAAGGCGGCGCTATCCTGATAGGGCAGCGCCGCCGACGATGGCATCCGAAAACTAGACCTGGCGCTTGGCCTTTTGCTCCCGGATCACCGTGTCCGCATGCGCTTCGTCTCGGCAGAAGATCGATGGCTGAAGCTGACCGCTTAGGTTGATCTTCACCAGCCAGTCCCCGCGGGAATCCTTGTGCTTGGTGAAGCTGTCTTCGGCCGTTGTCTTGAAGCTCATGTAATCCCCTGTTTTGGAAATCATGTCATGGGCGGACGGTCATGGAAATGTGGCGCAGCGGATGAGGCTGCCGCCGTGCTTCGGTAGGCATATTCCCCAGCTGCAAGGCTCACCAGCGCCGACGACATAGCGAAGAATGCTAGGGCTCCTATGCCTTCTTGGCGCTACTGCTTGGCCGGGGATGCGACCATATTCTGGATGTCGAATGAACGAACCGAACGGCTTCCACCGACGAGAAGCCGCCATCCTAAGGATAGTCCCATGAGCATTGCCCGCCGCTTCAACACATGGCGTCAGGTTCGCAACACGGCCGCCGAGCTGAACCGTCTCTCGCAGCGTGAGCTTGCCGACCTCGGCATCTCCCGCTTCAACATTCCGGAGCTCGCACGTCAGTCGGTGCGCTAACGAATTCACGATTTCGCGGCGGTCGTTCCTCCCCGATCCGACGCGAAAGGCCTAGCGGCTCCTCCCACCGCAACAGCCACATCCTGACGCCTTCGCCGGTCCTCCCCCGGCGAGGGCGTTTTCGTTCGTAGGACTGGCGTCTGGCTAAGTGGGTTGGATGTGCTGGCGGGTTTTGCTTTTTAACGGATCGGGTTTATTGCCCTCCGGTATAAGCTCTTGAAGCCGGTCGTAAACCGTTTCTGCGGAGAACGGTTTTCGCAGGAAGATAGCGGCGCCTGGCAAGAACCCGGGTTCTGGATCAGCGAGTCCCGACGCCACAAGGATCCCAATATCTGGCCATCGCTCGGCAGTCATGCGCGCCAGATCGAAGCCGTCCCGCTCCCCGGAGATATGGACATCCGTGAAAAGCAGCGTGATCTCGCTCGCATACTCGACCAAGACTGCTTCGGCTGTTTCGAAACTGCATGCTTCAAGTGGTCGGAAGCCTGCGTCGGACAGGATGTCCATGGCATGCATCAGGATCAGCGCATCGTCATCCACGACGAGGGCAAAGGGGCGACGATCATCAGCTATCTTGCTCATGGCATCTTGAATGATGCCTCGAATGAATTGGTTTCCTTAATGTAAGAGAAGCCATCAAATCTTTGGATAATGCCCTAATGAACAGGCCGCATCTTATCGCCTAGATCAACTTCGCTTCTTGGTAAGAGCAGCGCCGGCCCGCCCAGTCCTACTTGTCGACCAACAGGCCCACTGGCACATCTAGGACGTCTGAGAGAACCGCCAGCTCGAGGTTATGTGGCGTCAATCCCTGCTCAATTGCAGCGAGGCGCTCGTCTGTCATGCCAGCGTCGGCGGCGACATCGTGCTGAGATTGCCCTGAGGATTGGCGAAAGGCCTTCACCGCAGTTGTGCCGCCCTCGATCGCTTCGACGACAGGATCGGGGATTTCGAAATCGGTTTCGCTCATCGCATCCTCCTCGTCCGCGTTTGGTGACGCTGCCTGCTGAAGAGCGATGACGTTGGACTTCCGTTCCATGACCGCATCGAGAAGGGCCTGCCAGGACCGTGCCGCGGTCAGGTGACGCTCTCGAACCTGAGGAAGGGGTGAGGCCTCGGCTGCGGCGAGGCATTCCGCTAGGCGTGCCCGGTAGACCTCTTCACCATCCATCATCGTGGGCTTCCTTCCGTGGTTAGAATATTCATTGGCGGCGAGTTCCTGGCGGGTGGTGGAAGCTGGATCGGCTGTCCTTCCGCCCGCTCAGATACCTGCGTCTCCGCAGGTCAGTCGGCCTGTTCGTCTACGGCTAGAGATGATGCCGGGACTTTCGCGGCAAGCCGAACGCCAATGCCGCCGTCAGCCGTTGAGCCAGGTTCGAGAAATAGCACGCCGCTGTCCAGGAGGGCTCTTTCGAGGCTTCGGAGGGTAGAAGTGTTTCCAACCAGATCGCGCTTCATGGCCTCCAGCCGTTTGATGGTGGCGATAGAGACCCCGGACTTCTCGGTGACGGGAGAGGGCCCTACGAGGATCGCGAGCCTGCGCTGGGTTGGACCGCTGCTGGCTCCCATGGCCAAGGCGGCATCTGGGGATGAGGATGAAAGATGATCCTGCCCTTCCCGCTCCTGTTCCGCATCTGGATTTCGATCGGCATGATGTGGTCGGCCAACCGCCTTGCGAACTCGGCGGGTTGGATCACGCCGGAAATTGAGGCATGAAATGAAGAAGGGGGTGGGTACGATGTACCTGCCCCCTTTCCTCTATGCGGCCGTCTAGCTGGGCATGCCCTGCGTCGAGTCAGCGTCGTCGTCTGGATCTTCGCCCTCTTCAACAGAGATCACATCATCTCCGCTGTTTAGGTCGTCATCCTCGATCACGCCTACGCCATCCTCGTCGTCGGGGAGGATGACCGGCTCGCCGTTGCCGGGGTTCTGAGACGACTGATCCACCGGCTGCCGCGAGATGTCGCCGATGCCGCCGCCGTGGCTCGCTGTGTCGAGATTGCCGTCATTGTTCTTGGACATTATTTCCTCCGTTGATTGAAGGAGGAAGGGGCCGCCAAGCAAAGTCGTTCCGCTACCGGCTCGCTGCCGCCGGGCTGCCATTCGAGGTTCGGTGGATGATCTCCCGATCGCCCTCGATCTCACTGGAAGCCTGCGCCCAAAACTCATGCTCTCGTCCATCCGGACGCCCTGCTAGCTCCCACAGGATATACGCCCGGTCCCGAACTTTCGGCGTGTTATCAATTGTCATCTCGCCCACCCATTTTGTTGCACTGCGCCGGAGCTTTCTTATGCTCCTATGTGTTGCCAACTGAATTAGAGCCATGGGACCGCAGCACAATGCAGACTGTTAGCTGGAAGGATATTTCCTTCACTGAAGAAGCTGGCCCGACATCGTTCGGAAAATTGACCCTTAGAATTACCGATGAGCACATCGCCCGGTGGAAGGAAGATCCTGACGGTCGTTATGCCATAATGTCGGCAGCCGAGGGCATTTCGCATGCCGATCTCGGGAAGTTCTACCCTAGCCTTTGACGACGGCATCCATGATGCGGCAGCCTCTAAATATTCGGAGGAGTGCATCAGATGGACCCCGAGGTACAAACTACGGCTTGAGACAGCGATACTCCTATAACGCCTGGTCATTGGCCCTTTCCGCCGATCGGCCTCTCCCGCGATCAGGCGAGCATCCATCTCGGCATAGAACCGAAGGAATTCGAGCGCTTGGTCAGAACCGGAGAGATGCCGCAGCCTCGCCGTCTCGGATCTCGGGAGGTCTGGCATCGGCAGGAGATTGAGATAGCCTTCGCTCGGCTGCCAGCCGGTGGTGATCCGAAAGTAAAGGTTCAGTCTCCAACCGCTTGGAAGCCGAGTGCCTACACCCCCAGCAGCCTCGCGGAACGATGGTCATGCTCCGAACGGCATATCCGCAACATGGTCAAACGAGGCGACATTCCCGCGTTCCAGTTCGGCGGCAAGTTGCTCCGCATTCGAACGGTCGATGTCGAGGCGTATGAATCTGGCGGCGTCGCTTCCCTCCAAAGTAGGTAGACGAACCCGCTGCGCCACAGTCCTCCGCAGTTGCACCCAAGCTCCAAGCGAAGCGCCTCGATGTCAGATGACCACCGCCGCCCAGCCTATGTCAGCTCCAAAACATTGGCGGACGAGCTGATGATCAGCGAAAGCACCGTCTACGCGATTGTCAGATGCGGGGTCCTGCCGAAGCCGCTGAAGCTCTCGCCCGGCTGCGTCCGCTGGCGGTGGGAGAGCGTCGTGCTTGCGATAGATTCCTTGGCCGAGCCGATGACCGGGGCCGTCGAGGATGATGACGATCCCATCATGCAACGGATCAGGGCCGCGCAGCGAGAGGCCGAAGATCCCTTCATGGTGGCACTCAAAAACGCCGAGAGAGATAGGGACGCCCCAGCTGGGCCACCCAAGGTCCCGAAAAGGCGAAAACGGGTGCTGCCGCCACCAGCGATGGAATAGCGATTGGCTTTGAAAACTTCCTTTAACGAAGCCGATTTGGATGAAAAGCGGGCTGACTTTGCAACCGACCAAACGTCTCGCGACATTAGCAGCGCGAGAGACTATTCCCCCGAAATAATGCCCCTGATACGTCGGCCTAGGTCGTTCATATTAAATGGTTTCGTTACCACCTGCATGCCGGGATCTAAATGCCCGTGGCTTAAGACCGCGTTCTCTGCATAGCCGGTGATGAACAATACCTTCAGGTCCGGCAGCAGCTCGCGGGCCGCGTCAGCTACTTGGCGCCCGTTCATGCCATTGGGCAATCCGACGTCCGTTATCAGCAAATCGATTTTGGTCATCGCTTGGAGCGCTTTTAAGCCAGATGGTCCATCACCAGCTTCGACCGTCGTGTACCCGAGGTCCTCCAGCACATCCACCACCAGCATTCGAACAAGGGGCTCGTCATCAATGACGAGGACAACCTCACCGGTATGCTCGGCAACGGACATTTCGGTAGAGGACAGAAGTTCAACGCTAACCTCGTCCCTATGATTTCTCGGCAGATAGACGCAGACCATCGTGCCCTGCCCGACCTCCGAATAAATGCGGACCTGCCCGCCCGACTGGCGCGCAAAGCCGTAGATCATGGAGAGGCCAAGCCCAGTGCCGACGCCGATCGGCTTCGTGGTGAAGAACGGATCGAATGCCTTCGAAATCACGTCCTGCGTCATGCCGACGCCATTGTCCGAGACGCACATGGACACGTACTGACCCGGTGGCAGGTCCCTTTCTTGAGCGGCACGTGGGTCAAGCCAGCGGTTGCTGGTCTCAATTGTGATCTTGCCGCCATCCGGCATGGCATCGCGTGCATTGATGCAAAGGTTGAGAAGAGCATTTTCGAGCTGGTTAGGATCGACGAGCGTTGACCAAAGTCCTCCCTTGGCAACGGTCTCAACGCCGATCTCTGGCCCCACCGTCCTTCGGACCAATTCCTCCATGTCCGCTACGAGACGGTTCACGTCCGTAGGCTTTGGAGTAAGGGTCTGACGACGTGAGAAGGCAAGAAGGCGATGGGTCAAAGCGGCGGCGCGCTTGGTAGCCCCTTGAGCACCCAGCATGTAACGGTCGATCTCGGCAGCGCGTCCCTGTGTGATCCGCGTTTGCATCATCTCCAGCGATCCGCTGATACCGGCAAGCAGGTTGTTGAAGTCGTGCGCCAAGCCACCGGTGAGCTGCCCGACAGCTTCCATCTTCTGTGACTGGCGTAGAGCCTCCTGCATAACGTTCATTTCCGCCTGCGCCATCAGGCGAGCGTTGATGTCCTCGGCATTGTGGAAGGCTCCGATGATACGACCTTCCTCATCGTGGAGCGGAGCATAGGTCAACTGCCAGGCCGGCTTGCCGATCTCGGGGTTGCCGAACTCCTCCTCCGTCGTGAACCGTTCCCCTGTCAACGCACGTGCCATCAGCGCCCGCATGACAGGCCTCTGCTCTGGAACGAAGAGGTCAGGGAAGACATCCCCGATCTTCGTCATGAAGCCGTTTACTCGGAAAAACTCATCGTTATGCGCCTTGTTGAAGGCGATCAGGCGAAAGTCCGCATCGAATGCGCAGATGGGCGAGCTGTGGCTTTGGAAGATGTTTTCGTAGAGGAGGAGAGCCTGTCTGCGCTCCTCGCTTTGCCTTTCAAGCTCATCTCGGGCTCGAGACAAGACCTCGCGTGCTTCGACAATCTCCTGGATGTCGGTGCAGGTCCCGAACCACCGTGTAATCCGTCCTAAGGTATCGCGTACAGGCTGAGCTCGACCGAGCACCCATCGATATTTGCCAGACCGGTGCCGCAGACGATATTCAATATGGTAAGGCTCGCCTGTCTCCAGGCAGCGGCGCCAGATGCCCCACGCCATTTCCTGATCGTCAGGATGGAACATTCCGTTCCAGGCTTCACCATCCGTAGTGCCTGCCGGAACCCCGGTGAAATCGTACCAACGCTGATTGTAGAAATCGTGGAAGCCATCGGGGCGCGTCGACCAGATCATCTGATCGATCGAGCCCGCCAGTGCCTCGAACCAGGCCACCCGCTCTTCCAGCTGTGCTTTCAATTCTCCATCGCCAGTGTCCAGCCCTTGCGGGAAGGGAAAGGGATCACTCATGCGACGCAGGCCTTCCAGATCACTTCCGATTCAGGCGACATGCCTATATGCGGGAAGAAGGTACTCCAACGGTCACTCTGAATGGTTTAAATCCCAACCGAAAGTGTTCTTTCCGAAGTCCTCCTACCTGCCGGCATGTCATTCCAGCCCCGGCCCATCAGTGGCAGCTCGACGAATGCCTACCGGCTCTTATGGTTGAGGCGAGAGCACAAGGCGAATGCAGCCGCCTGACCAGTCGCGCTGTGGTCGTTGTCGCCGTAGATGAAAACCATCTTGACGGCTGCGGGTGGCGCGCATCGCTGTCGCAGTCCGGCCGTCAGCGCCGCCCAGGTGGACACGTCATGGATGATCAAGGCAGACAGCGCCGTCTCGATGCGCTCGGCAACCCCGATGACTTCCGTTGGCGACAAATCCAACGAACTCCTTGGCCCCAATGCAGAGATAGCTGCAGGCCTGCAGGCGAGAAAGGATCGGCGGCGGGAACGGCCACTGTTCGGACAACCTGCCGTCAGCCATGATGCTGACCTTGGAAGGAGACGAGGGCGCCAGCCGAAAGCAAAAGTGGGGACCGGAGTGGGGAAGCCTCCGGCTCGCTAGCCGAAATTGAAATGAAAACAATAAGTTAGGAAGGGGTTCTGGTGGAGCTGAGCGGGATCGAACCGCTGACCTCGTCATTGCGAACGACGCGCTCTCCCAACTGAGCTACAGCCCCATCCACCAGACGGCTGCATCTAGAGCGTGGGGACAGGGAGTGTCAAGCGCCGGGATGATGTGTCGGCGATACGGCCCGACGGGACGGCGCGGCCCGGCACCGAACCCGGGCCGGGAGGCGAAAGGCCTGCGGCGACAGTGCAGCCGGATGCGGCCGTTGATCGTCTTGCCGGAGCGGTAACGATGCCGGCGATCGCTCGGGGCCAACGCCTTGCGCGGCAAGGGCGGCATCGTTAGATGAAGGCCGATCTCCACGAAGGCTTCGCCATGCTCGCTGTCCTGCAAGTCGTCCTCCTCGTTCTCGATATGCTGTGGTGGCTGATCATCCTGTCGGCGATCGTCTCCTGGCTCTACGCTTTCAACATCGTCAATCCCGGCAACCAGTTCGTCGATCAGGTCGGGCGCTTCCTCTACCGCGCCACCGAGCCGCTGTACCGGCCGATCCGCCGCGTGCTGCCGGATCTCGGCGGCATCGATCTGTCGCCGCTGGTGGTGTTGCTCGCGATCTTCTTCCTGCAGCAACTGATCGTCCTCTACATCGCGCCGGCCGTGGTGCGGGCCGGCATCTGAGCGAGGCCTTCTTCGAGCGCCTGCCGGAGGGGCTCTCGCTCCGCATCCGGCTGACGCCGAAAGCCTCCGCCGACCGGATCGACGGCATCGGCGCCGCGCCGGACGGTCGTGCCGTGCTGATCGCCAGGGTGCGGGCCTTGCCCGAGGACGGTGCGGCGAATGCCGCCCTCATCGCGCTGCTGTCGAAATCCCTGAAACTGCCGAAATCCAGCCTGTCGCTCGCGAGCGGCGGCAAGGGGCGCGTTAAGACGGTGGTCGCCAACGGTGATTCCGCGGCGCTGTCGGACGCTCTGGCGCGGCTCGAGAGCCTGCTCGCCGGCGGCCATTAGGAAGGGCGCGACCTCACCGATCCCGCGTGAAGGGAGCTGACCTCAACGGTCGCGCGCTTAGGGAGCTGACCTCGACGATCATGCGTTAAGGGACCTGACCTCGACGGTCGTCATCCTCGCGCGCAGCGCGGGGACCCATGCCTCTGCTATGGCATCGCTGTCCGGCCCAGGAGTTGGCAGGTTACGTCCACCGTAGTGTCGCCTTCCGCGCCTCGGCATGGGTCCCCGCGCTTACGCGCGAGGATGACGAAACTTCGAGCGGGTGGCGCCTTCCGTGCGGAATAGCCTGCCCCGAAAACGACAACGACCGCGCCGGCAGGGCCGACGCGGTCGTTGTCAGGCGCTGGAAGGCGCGCTTACTTCTGCAGCGTGCCGGCCTTGTAGGCGGCGTCGCGGTCGACGGCCTCGAGGATCAGCTTCTTGGCCATGGCGCTGTCGCCCCAGTCGCCGATCTTCACCCATTTGCCGGGCTCGAGATCCTTGTAGTGCTCGAAGAAGTGGGCGATCTGCTGCAGCGAGATTTCCGGCAGCTGGTTGTATTCGGTGACGTTCTCGTAGCGGCGGGTGAGCTTCGGCGACGGCACGGCGAGGATCTTCTCGTCCTGGCCGCTGTTGTCTTCCATGATCAGCACGCCGATCGGCCGGCAGTTGATGACGCAGCCGGGGAACAGCGGGCGGGTGTTGCACACCAGCACGTCGATCGGGTCGCCATCGTCGGACAGGGTGTGCGGCACGAAGCCGTAATTGCCGGGATAGGTCATCGGCGTATAGAGGAAGCGGTCGACGAACAGCGCGCCGGCTTCCTTGTCCATCTCGTACTTGATGGGGTGGCCGCCGACCGGGCACTCGATGATGACGTTGATGTCTTCGGGCGGGTTGTTGCCCCGCGGGATGGCGTCGATGCGCATGGAAATAACCTTCCTTCGGATAATGCGCGCTGCTTACCGGGAAGCGAGCGGCCGTGCAACACGGCGGCGTGTTCGGGCGCTGCGCAAGGTTACCGCGACCCGTACGGCGACCCCGCCGATGTCGCGGATGGACACGGTGGCGACACGCGGCCTGCCTATCCTCGCTCTGTCCCGGATCCGCAGCCGGGACGCATTCTGGAGACGGGCATGATCAGCATTTTCGAGCTCTTCAAGATCGGCATCGGCCCGTCCTCGTCGCACACGGTCGGGCCGATGAAGGCCGCCTTCATGTTCGCCGAGGCGGCACGGCAGCAAGGCCTCGTCGGGCGGACGGTGAGACTGCGGGTCGACCTTTTCGGCTCGCTCGCCTGGACCGGCAAGGGCCACGGCACCGACAAGGCGGTGATCCTCGGCCTTGCCGGCATGCGGCCGGAGACGGTGGATGCCGATGCCGCCGACGCGACCGTCGCGGCTTTGTCGAAGGAGAAGCGGCTCGCCTTCGGCGGCGGGGCCCCGATCGACTTCGACCCCGCCCTCGACATCGTCTTCGACGGCATCTCGGAAACCCCGCAGCACCCCAACACGCTCGCCTTCGCAGCGCTCAATGCGGACGGGGCCGTCCTTCTGGCCCAGCGCTGGTGCTCGGTCGGCGGCGGCTTCATCGTCGAGGAGGCGGAGGTCGGCCAGCTCTCCGCCGACGAGCGCCCGGTGCCCTTCGCCTTCCGCAGCGGCCGCGCGCTGATGGCGCTCGGCGAGGAACACGGCCTGTCGATCGCCGAAATGGTGTTCCGCAACGAGTGCGCGCTGCGGCCGGCCGAGGAGGTCGAGGCGCACATCGCGCTGGTTCACCGCGCGATGATGGACTGCATCGACCGCGGCCTGACCCGCAAGGGCGAGCTGCCGGGCGGCCTGCAGGTTCGCCGGCGGGCCGCGGCGCTGCGCGAGAAGCTGGAAGCCGAGCGCACCGCCAACGACCGGCCGCCGCATCAGATCATGGACTGGGTCAGCCTCTACGCCATCGCCGTCAACGAGGAGAATGCCGCGGGCGGGCGCGTCGTCACCGCGCCGACCAACGGCGCAGCGGGCATCATGCCGGCGGTGCTGCGCTATTTCCGCGAGCACTGCCCGGGCGCGGCGATGGCAGGCGCGCGCGACTTCCTCCTCACCGCCACCGCGGTCGGCGGCCTGTTCAAGATGAACGCCTCGATCTCCGGCGCCGAAGTCGGCTGCCAGGGCGAGGTCGGCGTCGCCTGCTCGATGGCCGCGGCGGGGCTCGCCGCAGCGCTCGGCGGCACGATCGCGCAGATCGAGAACGCCGCGGAGATCGGCATGGAGCACCATCTCGGCCTCACCTGCGACCCGATCGGCGGCCTCGTGCAGATCCCTTGCATCGAGCGCAACGCCTTCGGCGCCGTCAGCGCCATCCAGGCGGCGTCGCTGGCGCTGCGCGGCGACGGGCGCCATGTCGTCTCGCTCGACAAGGTAATCCACACCATGCGGGAGACCGGGCGGGACATGCAGTCGAAATACAAGGAGACGTCGCAAGGGGGCCTGGCCGTGAATTTTCCGGAGTGCTGAGAAGCCTCGTTTCGCACCTCCGGGGCTGCGGAACTGACACGGCGGCCTTGCATCCGGTCGACATTTAACCGAGAGCCGAAGCCCGCCGGTTCGCGCGCCTTGTTTCCCGGTGCCCGCCCTTTCTTCCGGAGTTCGAATGCCCAGCAACGCCCGCTCTGCCCCGTGGCACATCCTCCTCGTGCTGGCGCTGATGGCCGCGACCGCCGCGATCCTCCTCGCGATGGGCCGGGTGCCGATCTGTCCTTGCGGGACCGTCTCGCTGTGGAACGGCGGGGTGAACAGCCCGGAAAACTCGCAGCAGCTTTCTGACTGGTACTCGCCTTCGCACCTGATCCACGGCTTCCTGTTCTTCGCCCTGTTCCGGTGGATTGCCCGCGGCCAGCCGCTGGGACTTCGGCTGGCGATGGCGATGGCGGTGGCGCTGGAGGCTGCCTGGGAGATTCTCGAGAACAGCCAGCTGGTCATCAGCCGCTACCGCGCGGCGACGATCGCGCTCGACTATACCGGCGACAGCGTGCTGAACTCGATGAGCGACATCGGCTTCATGATGCTCGGCTTTGTCCTCGCCGGACGCCTGCCGGTCTGGCTGACGGTGGCGATCGCGTTGTTCTTCGAGGTCTTCGCGGCGGTTATGGTCCGGGACAACCTGACGCTGAATGTCCTGATGCTCGTCTGGCCGCTGCAGGCGGTGAAGGACTGGCAAAGCGCGCTCTGACCCTCATGGGGTAGCCTTCAAGCCGGATTGGGCGGCATCGAACGAGCGGGATGAAAGCGCAGTACGAGGAGCGCACTTCTGAACGCGGTCGGCCTATCGCCAGACGAAGGCGACCTTGCGCAACGTCGTCTCTTCGAATGTCTCTTCACCCTCGGCAACGTCGGCGCCGCCGAGGGCGCCATAAAATTCCATCGCATTGTCGTTGTCGGCGAGCGCCCAGACGGCAATGCCGTTCATGCCGCGGGTGCGCAGCAGGTCACGCGCCGCCGCGAACAGCCGCCGGCCGAAGCCGAGCCCCTGGAATTTCGGCTGCAGATAGAGCTCGTAGATCTCGCCGTCGGCCAGCAGCGCCTTGGTGCGGTTGCGCCCGAGCGTGGCATAGCCGGCGATCTCGCCGTCGAACTCGATGACGAGGATCGCCGCCCGGTTGCCGATCGCCTGCCGCCACCAGTCCGGCCCGCGCCGCTGCAGCATGCGCGTCAACGACGAATAGGGAATGATGCCGCGATAGGCGCCTTGCCATGACGCTGCGTGCACCGAAGCCAGGTCGGCTGCGTCACCTTCTTCAGCAAATCTTACTTCGGCGGCTATCGTCTTCATGCTTTGGTAACCATAAGGGCGAAGGTTCGATCCGCCTGTTCCATCCATTTACTTCAAATCACTGCGAAGTGATCCTGTGCCTAAGGAATCGTACCGGCCGGTCATGGTCAACGACGGATTGACACAGTCCGCTGCTTTGCACCGTTATTTGCGCTGCAGCACACCTGTGGCGAGGGCGCGCTGAATACCGGCAACGTTGGAAGAACGCGACAATTGCCGGGTTACCGGCGTGCCTTGCGAGGAAATCCAGATCGTCAGTTCTGCATCCGTGTCGAAACTGCCGGCGGTTTCCAGCGAGAACATGGTGATCGAGCGGTAGGGGATCGAATGGATCTCGCGCTTGCGGCCGGTGACGCCTTGCTTGTCGACGAGGATCAGCCGGTGGCTGGTGAACACCATCAGGTCGCGGACGATGGAGAAGGCGAGGTCGATCTCCTCGTCCGGCACCAGGATCGGTTCGAGGTCGCGCCGGACGCCTTCGACATCGACGTCGCTGGCAAGGCCGAGCAGTCCGGACAAGAGTCCCATGTGCATTCTCTCCATCGAATGACGCCGCGCCGCGGCTGCTACCGTGCTTGCCGCATATAGGTCGGGGCGGCTATCAGTCGACGGCGCCGCCGGGGCGCGGGGGTGGACGCCATGAACAGTCGGATGGTTCTGCGATGAGCGGCGCGTCGAGTTTCGGGCCGGACTTTCCCTTCGCCTTCGACAGCTGGCTGAAGCATCCGTCGGGCCTCGGCGAGATCCCGGCCGCGAAGTACGGCGCGGAGGTCGCGATCATCGGCGCTGGGATGGCCGGGCTGGTCGCGGCGCACGAGCTGATGAAGCTCGGACTGAAGCCGGTGGTCTACGAATCCGGCCAGCTCGGCGGCCGTTTGCGCTCGCAGGCCTTCGAGGGCGCCGCCGGCATCGTCGCCGAGCTCGGCGCCATGCGCTTTCCCCGCACCTCCAGCGCCTTCTTCCACTATGTCGACGACCTCGGCCTCGCCACGCGTCCCTTTCCCAATCCGCTGACGGCGGCCGCCGGCTCGACGGTGGTCGACCTCGAAAGCGAGCACTTCTACGCCGAGACGCTGGCCGACCTGCCGCCGCTGTTCCAGGAAGTCGCCGCCGCCTATGCCGACGCGCTGGAGGAAGGGTTCGGCTATGCCTCGCTGAAGGCCGCGATCGCCGCCCGCGACGCTGCGGCGGTGAAGGCGATCTGGAACCCCCTCGTCTCGCTTTGGGACGAGCGGACCTTCTACGACTTCGTCACGACCTCGAAGCCGTTCCAAAAACTCACCTTCCGCCACCGCGAGGTGTTCGGCCAGGTCGGCTTCGG
Organism: Mesocryomonas lacus; assembly: GCF_055730135.2. Taxonomy (NCBI): domain Bacteria; kingdom Pseudomonadati; phylum Pseudomonadota; class Alphaproteobacteria; order Hyphomicrobiales; family Aurantimonadaceae; genus Mesocryomonas; species Mesocryomonas lacus. The sequence continues at coordinate 123,937 of NZ_JBUZWE020000011.1, forward strand.
CACCGGCGGCTGGGATTCGGACTTTCCGAACTCGATGCTGGAGATCCTGCGCGTCAATGCGCTCGGCTTCGACGACGACCAGCACTACATCGTCGGCGGCGCCGAGCAGGTGCCGCAGGGGATCTGGCGCAAGGTGCCGGAGAAGATGGCGCACTGGCCGGCCGGCACGAGCCTTGCCGACCTCAACCACGGCGCGACACGCCCGGCCGCGGTGGCGATCAACCGGCTGCCGGGCGGGCATCTCGAGGTGATCGACCGCTGGGGCCGGCGCAACAGCTATGATGCCGTGCTCGCGACTTGCCAGAGCTGGCTCTTGACCACCGCGATCAAGACCGAGGAGAGCCTGTTCAGCCAGAAGCTCTGGATGGCGCTCGACCGCACCCGCTACATGCAGTCATCGAAGACTTTCGTGATGGTCGACCGGCCGTTCTGGAAGGACAAGGACCCACTCACCGGCCACGACGTGATGTCGATGACGCTGACCGACCGACTGACCCGCGGCACCTATCTCTTCGACAACGGGCCGGGCCAGCCGGGGGTGATCTGCCTCACCTATTCCTGGATGTCGGACGCGCTGAAGATGTTGCCCTTCACCGCCGAGCGGCGGGTCGAGCTGGCGCTCGACGCGCTGGCGAAGATCTATCCGACGGTCGACATCGCCGGCCACATCATCGGCGATCCCATCACCGTCTCCTGGGAATCGGACCCGAACTTCCTTGGCGCCTTCAAGGGCGCGCTGCCGGGCCACTACCGCTACAACGACCGCATGTACGAGCACTTCATGCAGGCAGCGCTGCCGCCGGTCGAGCGCGGCATCTTCCTCGCGGGCGACGACGTCTCGTTCACCCCCGGCTGGGTCGAGGGCGCCGTGCAGACCGCGCTCAACGCCGTCTGGGGCGTGATGGCGCAGTTCGGTGGCAAGTCGCCCGCCGACAATCCGGGGCCCGGCGACGTCTGGAACGAGCTGAAGCCGGTGCGGCTCAGCGACTGATCAGCAGGCGGTATTGTCGCAACCAGTAGAATTTCGTCATCCTCGCGCGCAGCGCGGGGACCCATGCCGAGACCTCGGAAGCAATTTTGCTCTGCTTTGCAGCGCTTGTTCTTCGCAGAAACGGTGGCTGAAACGGAGAGGCATGGGTCCCCGCGCTGCGCGCGAGTATGACGATCGTGAAGGTCTGCACTTTGCCGAAGTGTTGCAGTAATTGTGCCGTCAGGACCTGAGGCGATCCTGTCGATCAACGCACCGGACTGTCTGACGAGCGAAACCGAAGGCTACCAGCTGCTGCAAGCAAAACCTTACTCGCCGGCCTCTTCGAACAGGGTGCTGAGCTTCCAGGGGAAATCCTTGCCCCGCGACTCGATGTCGTCGACCTTCCAGCCGCCGTGCTCCTTGACCAGGCTGTAGTAGAGCACCGTCGGGTCGTCCATGTTGTCGAAGCCGACGGTGACGCTGGCGCCGGAGCCTGAAATCTTCGGCGTGCCGATCTTGAGGTTGGTGATCTTGAAATCCTGGCCGGCGATCACCGGATCGAAGTCCAGTGCGCCGATCTCGCCCTCCGGCGTCTTCGCCTCGTCGGCGGCATAGAGCCCGTTCAGCCGGTCCGAGAAGAACGGCTTGTAGTCCTCGACGCTGATGTCCTCGAGATAGGGAGCGTAGAGCGCGGTCAGCACCGCCTCCGGGCTGGCGAAGGGCTCGGCCCGTGCCGGGCTCGACAGGAGGGCGGAGAGAAACAGGAAGAGAAGGACAGGCAGGCGCATCGGATCATCCTCGCCGAACGGTGACGCCGAGGATTAACAGAGCCGATCGCCGGCGGACAGAGACGCCGTGAGCGGCTTTCAGTCGCGACTGCGGGCCGCCGGGAACCGTTGCGGATCCTGCCGGCGGCGGGGTCGCCGTCCAACATCCCAACCATCTGCGGTGCGATGCCCCTTAGAGGGTAGCTTACCGGATCAGGTGCCGGCGCCGATCAGAAGGTTCTGCAGCGACTGGTGCGAGTTCGAGGGGACGATGTTCACCACGGTGTAGCCGCGGCGCTTCAGCCCCGCCAGAAACTCCGGCAGCATCGCCGCCGTTCGGCCGTGGATGTCGTGGAACAGGATGATGCCGGATCCCCGCTGGTCGAGGCGGGCGATGCTGCGGCTCGCGACCTCGTCCGGCGTGCTGACGAAATAGTCCTTCGAATCGACGTCGGCATCGATGACGACGGTACCGCCCGCGGCCAGCGCGTGGCGGAGCGCCTTGGTGTCGGAGAGATAGGGAAAGCGGAAGAACGGCGCGGCTTGCACCCGCATCGGCGTCAGCGCCGCCGCAATGCTCTCCTGCCCCTCGCGGATTTCACCGAGCGCTTTTTCGGTCGAGAGTTTCGCGAGATCGGCATGGTGCTGGGTGTGCGAGCCGATGGTGTGACCATGGGCGGCGACCTTGCGCACCATGGACGGGTAGGCGCGCGCCATGCTGCCGACCATCAGGAACGTCGCCTTGACGCCGTTGGTGTCGAGCGTGTCGAGAATGCGGTCGGTGTATTTCGGCGAGGGGCCATCGTCGAAGGTGAGGACGACCTCGCCTTTCTGGAGCACGAGGTCCTTGACCGACTTGACGAGGATCGTCCTCCCGGTCAGCGCCGTCTTTCGGTCGCCGAGAAACGGCCCGGCCATCCGCAGCGGCACGCCTTCTGTGGCGGCATCGGCGAAGGCCAACGGCTTCGGCGCCAGCATGCCCGCGGTGTTCTTCGGGAGATTGGCACAACCGGCGCTCAAGATCAGGCAACAGGCGGCGGCAAGGGTGGAAAACGACCTGATCATGCAAATCTCTTTTCTCTTAATGCCTCCGCGGTTTACGCAATCATGGTTAACAGTCTCCTACACCGCTCGCCCCCGACCGGCGGCGTGGTAAGGTCTGGTGCAGGTTGGGCGTTGGCGGCGCGCCATGGCGCAGCTGGAAGCCCGCTGACGTCGATCTCACTTGGAGAGTGCCGGGATGAGGTGGGGGAGGACTGCATGACTTGCGATACAGACGCTGTGGACCCGAAGCGGGACCCTTCGGCTAAAGTGCCCGCGGGGCAGGCTCCGTCAGCGACAGCCACAGCGATCGAGATCGAGGTCACCGACGCTCCCGGCGCCGAGGATGCCGCGCGGGTGGTGGCGGGCCTCGTCGGCTTCAACGCGTCGACGGTCGGCCCGTCGAACCGGCAGACGCTCGCGGCGCTCCTGCGCAGCGGGGAGGGCGTCGTCGGCGGGGTGATCGGCTACACCGCCTGGGGCTGGCTCTACATCGAGAAGGTCTGGGTCGACGAGACGCTGCGCGGTCAAGGCTTCGCCGCCCGGCTGCTCGCCGCCGCCGAGGCCGAGGCGCGGCGCCGTCTCTGCCGCGGCATCTTCCTCGATACCTTCAACCCGGCCGCCCGCCGCCTCTACGAACGCGAGGGTTTCGAGGTCTGCGGCGAGATCGCCGACTTCACCGCCGGCCAGCCGCGGATGTTCCTGCAGAAACGGCTCTGAGACGCCGGCCTGAACGAAAAAAAGGCGGAGCCGAAGCCCCGCCTTTTCAAATGATACCGATCGCCAAGGGAGCCTTAGGCCGCCTTCGACTTCGAGTGCCGCTTGCGCTCGTTCGGGTCGAGGTAAAGCTTGCGAAGACGGATAGTCTTCGGCGTCACTTCCACCAGCTCGTCGTCCTGGATCCAGGAGAGCGCGCGGTCGAGCGTCATGCGGATCGGCGGGGTCAGCTTGATCGCCTCGTCCTTGCCGGACGCGCGCATGTTGGTCAGCTTCTTGCCCTTCAGCACGTTCACCTCGAGATCGTTCTCGCGGGTGTGGATGCCGATGATCATGCCCTCATAGACCTTGGTGCCGGACTCGATCACCATCGGGCCGCGGTCTTCCAGGTGGAACATTGCGAAGGCGACGCTCTCGCCGGCGTCGTTCGAGATCAGGACGCCGGTGTTGCGGCCGGCGAGCTCACCCTTGTACGGCGCATAGGAGTGGAACAGGCGGTTCATGATCGCCGTGCCGCGGGTGTCGGTCATCAGTTCCGACTGGTAGCCGATGAGGCCGCGGGTCGGGGCGTGGAAGACCAGGCGCTGGCGACCGCCGCCGGACGGGCGAAGCTCGACCATCTCGGCTTTGCGCTCGCTCATCTTCTGCACGACGATGCCGGCATGCTCCTCGTCGACGTCGACCACGACCTCTTCGATCGGCTCGAGCTTCTCGCCGTTCTCGCCGGTCTGCATGATGACGCGCGGACGCGAGATGCCGATCTCGAAGCCTTCGCGGCGCATGGTCTCGATCAGCACCGCGAGCTGCAATTCGCCGCGGCCGGAGACGTAGAACGAATCCTTGTCCTCGGCTTCCTCGATCTTCAGCGCGACGTTGCCCTCGGCCTCCTTGAGCAGGCGGTCGCGGATGACGCGGCTGGTGACCTTGTCACCCTCGGTGCCGGCGAGCGGCGAGTTGTTGACGATGAAGGACATCGTCACGGTCGGCGGATCGATCGGCTGGGCGACCAGCGGCTCGGTGACCTGCGGGTCGCAGAAGGTGTCGGCGACGGTGCCCTTCGAGAGGCCGGCGATGGCGACGATGTCGCCCGCCTCGGCATACTCGACCGGAACGCGCTCGAGGCCGCGGAACGACAGGATCTTGGTGATGCGGCCGGTTTCGAGCTGCGTACCGTCGCCGTGCAGGACCTTGACGGCCTGGTTCGGCTTGATCGAGCCCGACTGGATTCGGCCGGTGATGATGCGGCCGAGGAAGGGGTTGGCCTCGAGGATGGTGCCGATCATCTTGAACGGCTCGTCCTTGCCGGCGGTGTCCGGCTCCGGCACGTGCTTGACGATGAGGTCGAACAGCGGCTCGAGGCCCTTGTCCTGCGGACCCTCCGGCGCTTCGGCCATCCAGCCGCCGCGGCCCGAGCCGTAGAGGACGGGGAAGTCGAGCTGCTCTTCGGTCGCGTCGAGCGCCACGAAGAGGTCGAAGATCTCGTTCAGCACTTCCTGGTGACGCTCGTCGTGGCGGTCGATCTTGTTGATCGCGACGATCGGCTTCAGGCCGACCTTGAGCGCCTTGCCCAGAACGAACTTGGTCTGCGGCATCGGGCCTTCCGACGCGTCGACGAGGATGACCGCGCCGTCCACCATGTTCAGGATACGCTCGACCTCGCCGCCGAAGTCGGCGTGGCCTGGCGTGTCGACGATGTTGATGCGGACATCCTTCCACTCGACCGAGGTCGCCTTGGCCAGGATCGTGATGCCACGCTCCTTTTCAAGATCGTTGGAATCCATCGCCCGCTCTTCCTGGCGCTGGTTCTCGCGGAACGAGCCGGACTGGGAGAGCAGCTTGTCGACCAGGGTCGTCTTGCCATGGTCGACGTGCGCGATGATCGCGATGTTGCGGAGCTTCATTCAATACCACCGGAAAAGATTGGCGCGTCGCGGTGTTTCACGTGAAACAAAGTCGCAAAGCTTGCATGCGCGCTGCCTTACATGATTTTCCGCAGATGCGAAAGGTCTGAGGCAAAGCGTCTGTCCGGGAGATGGGGTCGGGCGTCGCCGATTGCCATCCCCGACACCGGGTGAGGGCCGTATGCCGGCCCGAGCGGCGACCCTCGACGCCCCGGCCGGCAAGCCCAGTCAGGCCGCGAAGCCGCGCTTGCGCAGGAGCGCCTGCGTCGTCGGCATGCGGCCGCGGAAGGCGGTGTAGAGCTCGGCGGCCTCGCGCGTGTCGCCGGCCGAGTAGATGTATTTCAGCAATTTCGCGCCGGTCGTCGTGTCGAACGCGTCGCCGGTCTCGGTGAATGCCTCGAAAGCGTCGGCATCGAGCACTTCCGACCACATGTAGGAGTAGTAGCCGGCGGAATAGCCGTCGCCCGAGAAGATGTGGGCGAAGTGCGGGGACCGGTGGCGCATGACGATCTCGCGCGGCATGCCGAGCCCGGCGAGGATCTCCGTCTCGCGCGCCATCGGATCGGCCGGGGCCGTGCCGCTCTCGTGCAGCGCGAGATCGACCAGCGCCGAGGAGGTGTATTCGACGGTGGCGAAACCCTCGTCGAAGGTGCGGGCGGCCTTCATCTTGTCGACCAGCGCCTGCGGCAGCGCCTCGCCGGTCTCGACGTGGCGGGCATGGCGCTCGAGCACCGAGGGCACGGTCAGCCAGTGCTCGTAGAGCTGCGAGGGCAGCTCGACAAAATCGCGGGCGACCGAAGTGCCGGACAGGCTCGGCCAGGTGACGTCGGACAGCATGCCGTGCAGCGCATGGCCGAACTCGTGGAACAGCGTGCGGGCGTCGTCGATCGACAGCAGTGCCGGTTCGCCGGGGGCGGGCTTAGCGAAGTTCATGACGTTGTAGATCACCGGCTTCTGGCCGCCGTCGAGTTTGTGCTGGCGCCGCAGGCTGCTCATCCAGGCGCCCGAGCGCTTGGAGGCGCGGGCGAAATAGTCGCCGAGGAAGGTGCCGATCTCGGCGCCGTCGGCATTGCGGACCCGCCAGATCCGAACGTCGGGATGCCAGGCCGTCGCCTCCGGCCGGCGTTCGAAGGACAGGCCGAACAGGCGGGACGCAACGTCGAAGGCCGCTTCGATCATCCGGTCGAGCTCGAAATACGGCTTCAGCTCCGCCTCGTCGAAATCGAACTCGGCCTGCCGGCGCTTCTCGGCGAAATAGCGCCAGTCCCAGGGCTCCAGCCGGGCATTGTCGCCCTCGGCGGCGGCGAGCGTCTGGAGCGCTGCGGCGTCGCCGAGCGCGCGCTCGCGGGCCTTGACCCAGACCTCCTCCAGCAGCGCGCGCACGGCGCCAGGCGTCTTGGCCATCGCGTCGTCGAGCTTGTAGGCGGCGAAGGACGGGAATCCGAGAAGCTTCGCCTTCTCGGCCCGCAGCGTCAGAATCTGCGCGATTAAGGTGCGGTTGTCGGTCGGGCCGGGGTTCTCGCCCCTCGCGATCCAGGCGCCGAAGGCCTTTTCGCGGAGGTCTCTACGGCTGGAGAAGGTGAGGAACGGCGTCACGATGGAGCGCGACAGCGTCAGCGCATAGCCCTCGATGCCGCGCTCGCGGGCCGCCTCGGCCATCGCCGATCGCGCGAAGTCCGGCAGTCCCGAAAGGTCGGCTTCGGTGAGAGGCAGGACGAAGTCGCGCTCGTCGGCGAGGATGTTCTGCGAGAAGGCCGTGCCGAGCTCGGACAGCGACGCGTCGACCTCAGCGAGGCGCTCGCGGTCGGCGCCTTGCAACCGGGCGCCGCCGCGCACGAAGCCGAGATGCACGCGGTCGAGCAGGCGCAGGTCCTCGGCCGACAGTCCCTCGACCGTGGCGAGGCTCTCGCGCTGCGCGAACACCGCCTCGATGCGGGCGAAGAGGCCGGCGTCGAGGGAGATCGCCGAGCCGTGCCGCGACAGTTTCGGCGAGATCTCGCGCTCCACTGCCTGAAGCGCCTCGTTGGTGTGAGCTCCGGCCAGCGTGTAGAAGGCGGAGGCGACGCGCGACAGCCGGCGGCCGGCCTTTTCCATTGCGCCAATGGTGTTGGCGAAGCTCGGCGCCGCCGGATCGGCAACAATCGCATCTATTTCGGCCCGATGAAGACCCATCGCCATTTCAAATGCCGGCGCGAAGTCGGTTGGCTTAAGCTTTGAAAAGTCGGGCCATTCCCCGCTGAAAGCATCTTGCCCCTCAGTCATCCCAACAGAATCGGCGGTGATGTCGATGAGATTTGCTGCCATAATCTTTGCAACCTTAGCAAACTGCGTTACAAGTTCTGTGAGCCTTAAACGGCTACGGAGTCTGAAGATAAACCGACATGACAGGCAGGCCGGAGGACATTCAGCAAGGCCCGTCACTGACTTCGTCGAGGTTACACTTTTTTCGAGAAGAGAACGATGACCCAGCTCATTCCCGGAAATTCCCTCGGCTTCCTTCTCACCGATCTATCGCGCCTGTTTCGCCAGGCGTTCGAGAGGGTCGTCGGCGGTGCCGGGCTCGAACTGACGCCCGGTGAAATCCGCGCCTTGGCCCAGGTCGCGCGCAACAGCGGCGCCCGGCAAGCCGTGCTGGCAGAGCTCATGGGCGTCGAGCCGATGACACTGTCGGCCTATCTAGACCGGCTGGAGGCCCATGGCCTGATCGCCCGGACGACCGATCCGACCGACCGGCGCGCCAAGGTGATCAGCCCGACGCCAGCAGCCGAACTTGTTTTCCAGCGCGTGCGGCCATTGGCAGCGCAGATCTATGCCGAGATGACCGCGGGAATCGACGAGGCGGATTTGCGCATCGTCGACAGCGCGCTGATCAAGATGCGGGCCAACCTCGTCAGCGAGCTGGAATCGGGCGGTCCGAAGCCGTCGATGCAAATGCCGGTCGTTGTCGCCAAAATCGCCTGACAAGACAGCGGCGCTGAAGACCGTCCGACGTACCAGCGACGTCCTATACCCCTGTAGCCATGCCTCAAGCAGCCCGTCGGTCGTTGCCGGCTATCGGCTGCCCGCGCCACGCATCCACGAGACCATCACGGTTCAGGCGCCCTTCTGGACGCCTGAACCGGCTCGTCTCCGCTATTCCGCGGCGACCTGCTGGGCGTAGGTGCCTTGCACAGCTTCGGCCGCGATGGCGAAGGATCGCAGCCGGTCGGCCTGTCCGTGGATCTGGCCGGTGATGATGATCTCGTCCGGCGCATAGCGGGAAACCAGCGCCGCGATCTCGCGCCTGACCGTCTCGGGCGAACCGGTGGCGGAGACTGAGAGAGCCTCGTCGACGCCGTGCTTCACCATCGGATCCAGCACCGCGTCGATGTCGTCCACCGGCCGCGGCAGCGGCCCCGGATGGCCGGTCCGCAGATTGGCGAAGGCCTGCTCCATCGAGCTGCGAAGGCGGCGCCCCTCGGCATCCGTCTCACCGGCAAAGACGTTCATCGCCAGCATGAAATATGGCTTGTCCAGATATTCCGACGGCCGGAAGGTCTCGCGGTAAACCTCGATCGCTTGCCCCAGCGCCGCGGGCGCGAAATGCGAGGCGAAGGCATAGGGCAGACCGAAATGGGCGGCGAGCTGCGCGCCGTAGAGGCTGGAGCCGAGAATCCAGACGGGGACGTTGGTGCCCATGCCCGGCACGGCGCGCACGCGCTGGTTGGGACCCGCCTCGGCGAAATAGGCGAGCAGCTCCATCACGTCCTGCGGGAAGTTGTCGCTGTTGTCGAGGCTGCGGCGAAGCGCGCGCGCCGTGTTCATGTCGGTGCCGGGCGCCCGGCCGAGGCCAAGGTCGATGCGGTCGGGGTAGAGCGTCGCCAGCGTTCCGAACTGCTCGGCGATCACCAGCGGTGCGTGGTTCGGCAGCATGATGCCGCCGGAGCCGACGCGGATCGTCTTGGTCCCCGCAGCAACGTGGCCGATCACCACGGCCGTCGCCGCGCTGGCGATGCCGGTCATGTTGTGATGCTCGGCGAGCCAGAAGCGGTTGTAGCCAAGCGTCTCGGCATGTTGCGCCAAGGCCAGCGAATTCGTCAGCGCGTCGGCAGCGGTGCCGCCTTCGGGGATCGGCGAAAGGTCGAGGACGGAATAGGGAAGCATCGGGTCTGTCCATCTCATGCGTGAGGCCATGAGATGGGAACGGCCGGCGTCGCTGTCCAGCATGGCGGGCGGTGCGGGCACCGGTGGAGCGAGGTCTGATAGCCCCGAAAGCCCTGCGGACTGGGGCTGCGACCGATCGGTAGAAAAAAAGCCCCACCGGTCACCGGCAGGGCTTTTTCGAAAGAGAGGTGGCGCTGGCCTGGCCTCAGATGCGGCGACGGCCCTGGATGATCTGCACGACGACGACGATCACGGCGATCACGAGCAGGAGGTGGATCAGTCCGCCGGCGACGTGGAACACGAAGCCGCCGAGAATCCAGGCGATCACCAAAATTACTGCAAGCGTCCAAAGCATCGAGCCGTCTCCTGATCTGGCAGTCCCACGGGCCGCCTCGCCCCATAATGGCCACAGCTGAAAGCCGTTCCGTCCGTGCCACAGCAAATCACGGCGGGCTATGGGGCCACGCTATCGGGAGAAGCGGCAACCCGCAGTTTCAACCGTGTGGCTGCCGTGCCCCGGCTAGAGCCGGTCGCGCTTACCGAGGGTGCGCAGGCGCAGGGCGTTGAGCTTGATGAAGCCCGCCGCGTCCTTCTGGTCGTAGGCGCCGTGATCGTCCTCGAAGGTGACAAGGGCGTCGGAGTACAGCGATTTCGGGCTGGCGCGGCCGGTGACGATGACATTGCCCTTGTAGAGCTTCAGCGTGACCGTGCCCTCGACATGCTCTTGGCTCTTGTCGATCAGCGCCTGCAGCATCTCGCGCTCGGGCGAGAACCAGAAGCCGTTGTAGATCAGCTCGGCATAGCGCGGCATCAGCTCGTCCTTGAGATGCGCGGCGCCGCGGTCGAGCGTCAGGCTCTCCACCGCGCGGTGGGCGGCGAGGAGGATGGTGCCACCGGGCGTCTCATAGATGCCGCGCGACTTCATACCGACGAAGCGGTTCTCGACGAGATCGAGCCGGCCGATACCGTTGTCGCGGCCGAGATCGTTCAGCGAGGCGAGCAGCTCGTGCGGGCGCAGCGCCTTGCCGTCGAGCGAGACGGCGTCGCCCTTGAGGAAGCCGATCTCGATCGTGGTCGCACGGTCCGGAGCTTCCTCCGGGCTGATGGTGCGCTGGTAGACGTAGTCCGGCGCCTCCTCGGCCGGGTCTTCCAGCACCTTGCCCTCGGAGGACGAGTGCAGAAGGTTGGCGTCGACCGAGAACGGCGCCTCGCCGACCTTGTCCTTCGACACCGGGATCTGGTGCTGTTCGGCGAAATTGATGAGGTCGGTGCGCGACTTGAAGGCCCATTCGCGCCAAGGCGCGATGATCTTGATGTCGGGGTTCAGCGCATAGGCGGAGAGCTCGAAGCGGACCTGGTCGTTGCCCTTGCCGGTCGCGCCATGCGCGATCGCGTCGGCGCCGGTCTCGCGGGCGATCTCGACGAGGCGTTTCGAGATCAGCGGCCGGGCGATCGAGGTGCCGAGGAGGTAGACGCCCTCGTAGACGGCATTGGCGCGGAACATCGGGAAGACGAAGTCGCGGCAGAACTCCTCGCGCACGTCCTCGATGTAGATTTCCTTGATGCCGAGCATCTCGGCCTTGCGGCGCGCCGGCTCCAACTCCTCGCCCTGGCCGAGGTCTGCGGTGAAGGTCACGACCTCCGCGCCATACTCGGTCTGCAGCCATTTCAGGATGATCGAGGTGTCGAGGCCGCCGGAATAGGCGAGGACGACCTTTTTGACGTCGCGCTGGTTTGCCATGCTCTTGTCCCACGAGAAACGAATTCGGTGGGGGCTCTATAGCAAGAGATGGCGGGGAAGAAAGCCGCCCCCGCGACATCGGCGGCGCTGCCGGGCCTTCCGATGCCGTCTCCTCGCCGTTTCGACCGAATTAGAAGTCCCTCAGGGCAGAGTGTTCAAGCCGACGGTGCGCCGGCGGGCCTTGGCATTGCCCGTCGCCTGTCGGGGACGAGGCGCCAGGCCACAGCCTGCAGCCGGGCGAGCCAGGCGGCCGCCGCGTGCCAGGCCGGAACACCGCTGCCCGCCACTACAGCGTCGATCCGCGCGGCGGCGGCAATGAGCGGCCGGCGGACGAGCAGCATGACGAGGCCGACGACGAGCCAGGACAAGACGACGTCCGACAGGAAATGGCCGCCGAAGGCGATGCGGTTCAGCGAGAAGAGCACCGCGGGGACGCTGAGGGCGAGCAGCACCCGTGCCCGCATCGCCCGCGGCACGATCAGCGCAACCGCGAGCATGGCCGCTGCCGAGGCGGCTTCGCCGGAGGTGAAGGAGCAGTTGCCGCTGCAGGCACCGGCGAACTGCCAGGGCGCGCTGAAGTCCAGCTGGCCGCCGAACTCGGCCAACTCGCGCGGGCGCGCCCGGCCGAACAGGTTCTTGAGGACGAGGTTCACCAGGAGGCCCGGACCGAGGGCATAGACGGACAGCAGAAACACCGCCTTGTGCGGCCGCATCACCCAGCGCGACGGCAAGCTGACGGCGGCGACGAAGAGACTGGCCACGGCGGCGGCCAGCAGCGCCAGCGTGGACAGCCGGTGCAACTCGCGCAGCCCCATCAATGCCGGATCGTCCTGCAGCGGGAACCCTTGGCCGGCGACGGCGAACCAGCGGGCGACGCCGAGATCGATCGCGGGAACGGCCATGAACAGGAAGCTGAACGCGAGGAGGAGCTGGGCGAGGAGGCCGATCGGTGCGGTCTCGGCCCTCTCAGCGAACCTTGCGGCAGCGCCGCGCATCAGAAGCGGCGCGGCGCGCGCGCCGTCCCGCAGCGCCGTTCCGACGGCCGATGCCGCCGTCCGCACCGCGGTGTCGCCTGTGGTCCAGTCCATGCGTCTTCCCCCCGATCGACGCCGAACCATGGCCGGGACGGGCGACAGGGAGATGACTTCCACGTTACCGCGGCATGACGTTGCCGAATAACGAGGGGTTCTGCGCGCGTTTCACGGTTTCGGGTGGCCGGGCCGGAGGGGCCGGGTTAGACCGGTCTCACCTCTCTACTGCAGGGATCGCGACGCATGGATTTCATTCCCGCTCTCGGGCCGCTTCTCGCCTTCACGCTCGCCGCCTTCGTCCTGACCATCACGCCGGGTCCGGACATGACGCTGTTCATCGGGCGGACCTTGAGCCAGGGCCGTATGGCGGGCATCGCCACCATGCTCGGCGCCTCCAGCGGCGTCCTCGTCCACACCACACTGGCGGCCTTCGGCCTGTCGGCGCTGGTCGCCGCGTCGCCGGAAGCCTTTGGCCTCCTGAAGTTCGCCGGCGCCGGCTACCTCATCTTCCTCGCGGTGCAGGCGATCCGCAGCGGCTCGTCGCTGCAGCTGGAGGCGGTGGCCGGCAAACAGCGCTCGCTCACCGCCAACTGGCTGACCGGGGTCGGCATCAACCTGTTGAACCCGAAGATCATCCTGTTCTTCGTGACCTTCCTGCCGAGCTTCGTGTCGGCGGGGGACCCGCATGCGACCGGCAAGCTGTTCTTCTTCGGCGTCTATTTCATCGTGCTGGCGGTGCCGATGAGCCTTGCCATGATCCTCGCCGCCGACCGTTTCGCCGCCGCGCTGAAGCGCCGGCCCAAGGTGATGCGCGGCATCGACTGGTTGTTCGCCTCGGTCTTCTCCGCCTTTGCCGTCAAGATCCTGCTGACCCCCGGTCGGTGAGGTCTTCGAATACCATCACGCGTAGGCGTAGGGCCCGCCGGCCTCCAGCGCCCTGATATAGGCCGGGCGGGCGTGGATGCGCTCGAGGAAGGCGCGGCAGTTCGGCCGGGCGCCAAAGCCGATGCGGTCCTTGCCGGTCTCCAGCGGAAAACTCATCATGATGTCGGCGGCCGAAAACTCCGGCCCGGCAAACCAGCCGGTGTCGGCGAGCGACTGCTCCCAGTAGTCGGCATGCGCCTGCAGTTGCGGCTCGAGGAAGGCACCGTCGAGCTTGGCGAAGACCGGCTTCATCAGCGGCCGCAGCAGTTTCGGCAGGCCGGAGGGGATGCGGGAGAAGACCAGCTTCATCACCAGCGGCGGCATCGCCGAGCCCTCGGCATAGTGCAGGAAATGCCGGTACTGCCAGCGGTTCGGCCCGACCGCCGGCGGGCCGAAGCCGCCGCGCGTCTCGGTGAGATAGTCGACGATGGCGCCGGTCTCGGCGAGCGTCAGCCCGTCCTCGGTGATCACGGGCGACTTGCCGAGCGGGTGCACGGCGCGAAGCTCGGCCGGCGCCCGCATGGTCTTCGGATCGCGCTGGTAGCGCTTGATCTCGTAGGGCGTGCCGAGCTCTTCGAGCAGCCAGAGAATGCGCTGCGAGCGGCTGTTGTTCAGGTGGTGAAGGATGATCATCCGGCCTAAGTGACGCGCCTGGCGCCAATGGCAAGATCATGCGGACAAGGACACCCGGGCATGACGGGGTCATGCGGCATCACGGGGTCATCCTCTCATGTCGCTGTCATGCGGGCATGCCCGTGTGCCCGCCGGCAGCTGGCTACTTGCCGGCGGCCTGGCGCAGCGCAACGTTGATGCGATCCTGCCAGCCCGGACCCTCGGCCTGAAAATGCTCGAGCACGTCGGTGTCGATGCGCAGCGAGACGAGTTCGCGCGCGCCGGGCGCGGCGGGCAGGCCGAGCGTGCGCTCGTCGATCCGCTCCGGCTTCTTCGTCACCTGCTTGAAGGCGGCCTCGGCGGCGCTGCGCGGGTCGCTCGGACGCCTGGTTCTTTCCGGCGGTCTCATGGAATGTCCTCTTGGGTTGAATGCGATGATGCTAGCACGGCTGGCCACGCTGCCGTCAGGGCGTCGGGGCGGTATCCACCGCTTGCGCCTCGGGAGGTCGCGCCACGGCCGTCCGGCGGGGGCTGCGCCAGCGGCCGGCAGCCCGTCCGGCGACGATCCAGTAGACCATGGCGAAGGCAAGGCCCGCGACGATCATCGCGGTCTGGACGCTCGCATGCGGCATGGCTTCGCCATAGGCCGAGCGCATGATGGCGAAGCCGCCAATGATGCCGGCGGCCATATGCAGGATCAGCGACCGCCAGCCGAGGCTCTCGGTGACCACCATGAACAGGCCCCAGGGGATCAGCACCGCGGCGCCGACCTGGGCCGACTGCGCAAGAAAGCCAAAAACCGCCTGCACCCAGAACAGCGGATCACCATCCGCCCCGGTCAGATCGATGAAGGGCCAGAGCAGCGCGAAGCCGGCGGTGAGGCACGCGAAGATGAAGGCGACCGGAATGACGAACAGGAAGCGCAGCACCGCGATCACGTCCGGCGATCCCGCAAGGCCGGTGTCACTGGCCGGCTGCCAGCCGTTCGGTCTTGCGCATGCGCTCGCTCTCCGACTTCAGCTGGCCGCAAGCGGCAAAGATGTCGCGGCCGCGCGGCGTGCGGATCGGCGAGGCGTAGCCAGCCTGGTTGACGACGTCGGCAAAGCGCTCGATCTGGTCCCAGTCCGAGCACTCGTAGTCGGTGCCCGGCCAGGGGTTGAACGGGATGAGGTTGATCTTGGCGGGAATGCCGGAGAGCAGCCGCACCAGTTCGCGGGCGTCGCCGAGGCTGTCGTTGACGCCCTTCAGCATGACGTATTCGAAGGTGATGCGGCGGGCATTGGAGACGCCGGGATAGGTCCGGCAGGCCTCGAGCAGCTCGGCCAGCGGGTACTTCTTGTTGATCGGCACCAGCACGTCGCGCAGTTCGTCGCGGACGGCATGCAGCGAGATGGCAAGGCCGACGCCCATCTCCTCGCCGGTGCGGGCGATCATCGGCACGACGCCGGAGGTCGACAGCGTGATCCGGCGCTTCGACAAAGCGAGGCCCTCGCCGTCGGAGACGACGGCCAGGGCCTGGCGAACATTGTCGAAGTTATAGAGCGGCTCGCCCATGCCCATCATCACGACATTCGAGACGAGGCGGCCCTCGGAGGGCAGGATGCCGCCCTCCGGCGTATCGGCATCGGGGAAGTCGCCGAGCCGGTCGCGGGCGACCATGATCTGGCCGACGATCTCGTCCGGCGTCAGGTTGCGCACCAGGCGCTGGGTGCCGGTGTGGCAGAAGGTGCAGGTGAGGGTGCAGCCGACCTGGGAGGAGACGCAGAGCGTGCCGCGGCCTTCCTCGGGGATGTAGACGGTCTCGATCTCGACCGGCCGGCCGGCGCCCTTGGCGGCGAAGCGGAACAGCCATTTGCGGGTGCCGTCGACCGAGATCTGCTCGTCGACGATCTCCGGCCGCGCGATGTCGGCGGTCTCGGACAGCTTCTGGCGGAGGTCGCGGGAGATGTTGGCCATCTGACTGAAGTCGGAGACGCCGCGCACATAAAGCCAGTGCCAGAGCTGCGCGGTGCGCATGCGCACCTGCTTGTCCGGCACGCCGGCACGGCGGAGCGCCTCGCCCAGCTGTTCGCGGCTCATGCCGACGAGATGGGGCTTCGCCTCGGTGGTCACCGCCTGCGGCCGCACCATGGCGACGGGCACGAGCGCTTCGCCGTGCGCAGGCGGCGTCGGTGCGAGATCGAGCAGTACGGCCATGGGGTTGCCTTCGTTCCGAGGACCATAGGCGGCCGCGGGCGTCATGATGTCAGGATCCCCTTCAAATGACGCCTTTGCGGCTTTTTCGCAAGGGCGCGGCGATCTCACGCGGTTTTGCGCGGGGAAAGCTGGCTCAAAACGACGAAAGCCGGACCCAAGGGCCCGGCTTTCGCGAGATCATTCGTCTCCTGCCTACTTGCAGGTGCCGATCGACTGGAGGGCGGCGGTGACGCCCGACAGCGAGTAGGTGTAGTGCGTGGCGGTCCCGCGCTGCGACTTCGCGTCGACCTTCATGTTGGTACCCTTGCGGAGCGAGGCGACGAGCTGCGGCTCCTCGGCGGCGTTTTCCATCCAGGCGGACTCGCCGCGGGTGAACAGCGTGTACTTCCGGCCGTCGATGTCGACGACGACCTTCGAGCCGTCCTGCATCTTGTAGCCCATCACCACCTGCGGCTCGTAGGAGACGCCCTGGCCCGGCTTCTGGGAAATCAGGAAGAAAATGTCGCCGTGGTCGACGCTCGCCGGCTCCATCGCCGTCGGCGTGGAGAGGATGTAGCAGACCTTGCCGCCCGAGGCGGTGTAGGAGTAGCTCCCCCAGGCGTTGAACTGCTTGATCCGGGTCGGTGTCTGCGCCGTAGCGGCAGCGCTCGACAAGACCAGGATGGCTGCCGCCGTGGTCAGGACATTCTTCAAAGACATGGCTCCCCGCTCGTCTGGTGATTGGCCATAGGCAAAGCTGCCCGGCCAGTTTCTGGACGCGACTTACGTTCAGTTTGCCTTAAAAGGTCTTGATGTCGGGTAAACGAACCGAGACTGGCGGCAAACGTGGATGAGGTTCTGATCGGCCGGGGCGCCCGCTTCGCAAACCTCCGGCTTTCCGATCCCGTCGCGCGCCATCACGAGTGAGCCAAGAATATTGGCGACAATTTGGCGATGCCCGCTCAGCGCGCGCTGGTTGTCCTCCGGTCGTCTTTTGCATGCGGGACAGCACGGGCGTCCACCCCATCGGGGCACACGAAGGCTTGATCAGCCTTCCTTCATCTCGCCGAGGGTTTCGGCCGCGCGGAGATAGTGTTCCGGCTTGATGTTGTGACGGACCGCGCCGAAAGCCGCCCAGAGAACGGCGATGTCGTCGGTGAAGCCGAGGCCGAAGAGGAAGTCAGGCACGATGTCGATCGGCAGGACGAAATAGGCGAGGGCGGCGAGAAGGATGCCCTTGCTCGACGATGGCGTCTCGGGATCGATGGCGCAGTAATAGGAGGCGACGACGTCGTCCATGAACGGCACGTGCCGCGCGGCGCGGCGCAGCGTGCTGAAGAACGAGCGGCGAACTTTCGTCTCCTGCTCGGCCTGCTTCTCGACCGTCGCCGGCAACAGGATTTCATCGATCTGGGTCTTCGCGATGGTCATGCGTCTCTCGTCTCTCCGCTTCCTCTGACCTTCAGATG
Source organism: Mesocryomonas lacus (assembly GCF_055730135.2). NCBI lineage: Bacteria > Pseudomonadati > Pseudomonadota > Alphaproteobacteria > Hyphomicrobiales > Aurantimonadaceae > Mesocryomonas > Mesocryomonas lacus. The sequence continues at coordinate 141,428 of NZ_JBUZWE020000011.1, forward strand.
GCGCTGAGAGATGACGGCTCAAGAGTTAGGGCATTGCCGATGCACGAGTTTTAGCCAAGCGGCCTGTCCGGCGCTCGGGCGAGACCTTTGTCAACGGCATTCGGCAAGGCCGCGCATCCGGCTGTCCTCGCCCTGCCGGTGGGCGGCGGGTGCAACCAGCGGGAAGCTCTCCTCGCGCACATAGGGGCCGCCGCCGACGGAGTCACGCGAAGACAGGAGCACGAAGCGGCTCACCGGAAAAAGCGGGGTGCCGAAAGGACCGCGACAAGCGAGATAATGCGCGACGTCGTCGATCTTCGGCTGGCGCAGCCGGGCCAGCGTCACATGCGGCACGAAGCGGCGCGGGTCGGCCGGCATGCCGAGGCGGCGGCAGACGCGGTCGATGTCGGCCTGCAGCGCCTCCAGTGGCGGCGAGACCTTGACGCCGGCATACAGCGAATGCGGCTTCTTGGAGCCGAAGGCGCCGACGCCGTCGAGCGCCAGCTGGAAGGGCGCACGCTCGATGCGGTCGAGGGCTGCCACCATCTCGTCGGCGAAGCGGGCATCGACGTCGCCGATGAATCGCAAGGTGATGTGGTAGTTCTCGACGTCGATCCAGCGGGCCGACGGCATGCCGCCGCGCAGCAGGGACAGGGCCAAGGCCGCATCGCGCGGGATCTCGATGGCGGTGAACAGACGCGGCATGAGAACTTCTCCGCAAATCAGTTGGCCTTCGCGGCGAGCCTTTCACCTTGAACCCGGCGATTCAAGCACCCCGGCGGCAGAAGCGCCCCCGCGATGGCTTGCCGCGGGTGCAATGCACAATTACTTTCGCCCCACACCGGCCAGTTCGCCTTGATGCCGGCAGGCCGCCTTGCGGGAGGAGCGACAGACCATGGATGTCCCGATGCCCGCCGCGCCGCCATCCTCCACCGACGACCTTGCCCCGGCCGTTCCACCGCCGCGGCGTGCCACAGCGCCAAGCTTTGCCATCCGCCGCATGCACCCGCCCGAACACGCGGTGATCGCGGACCACCTGAAGCGTCTCGACCCCGAGACGCGCCGGCTGCGCTTCGGCAATCCGGTGAACGACGCCTTCCTCGAGCGCTACGCCGCGCTGGCGCTCGGCGAGGACGCCGTGGTGTCCGGCTGCTTCATTCGCGGCACGATGCGGGGTGTGGCCGAACTGCGCTTTCTCGACGATGGGCGCCGGGAGGCCGAGGGCGCGTTCAGCCTCGAGCCGGATTTCCAGGGTTTTGGCCTCGGCGCGGCGCTGTTCGGCCGCACCATCGCGCTGGCCCGCAACCGCGGCGTCCGCCGCCTCTATCTGACCTGTCTCAGCGAGAACCGGCGGATGCAGCGCATCGCCCGCCGCCACGGCGCCGAACTGTCCTTCGTCGAGGGCGATGTCACGGCTGATATCCGCCGGCCCTATGCCGACGCAGGGAGCCTTGCCGAAGAGGGAAGGGGCGATGCCTTCGTCGTCGCGCGGCTGGAATGGCGGCAGCGTTTTGGCGCCCTCGGGGTGTCCGTCCGCCGGCTCGCGCGCGGCGGCGTTTGAGCGACGAGGGCTTCCGGCTTCCATGGTCGGCGTCAGTCCGCCGGCTTCGCCAGCGCATCGAGTTCCTTGATCACCGCGGGCAGGATCCGCTCGACGATGACCGCGACGCCTTTCGGATTCGGGTGCATGCCGTCGGCCTGCGTCAGCGCCGCCTCGCCCGCCGACCCGTCGAGGAAGAAGGGATAGAGGGAGACACCGTAGGTCGACGCCAGCCGGGCGTAGATCGGGTTGAAGGCGGCAGCATAGTCCGGTCCCATGTTCGGCGGGGCGATCATGCCAGCGAGCAGCACGGGGATCCGGCGCTCCTTCAGCCGCTTCAGCATGGCGTCGAGGTTGCGCTCGGAAATCGCCGGCGCGATGCCGCGCAGCGCGTCGTTCGCGCCGAGCTCGAGGATCACGAGCTTGGCCGTGTCCGGCACCGACCAGTCGAGACGGGCAAGGCCGCCCGTGGTGGTGTCGCCGGAGACGCCTGCATTGGCGACGGTGACGGCATAGCCCTTGGCGACAAGCGCCGCCTGCAGCTGCTCCGGAAAGGACTCGCCCGGCCCGACGCCGAAGCCCGCCGAGAGGCTGTCGCCGAAGGCGACGACCTCGGTCGCCGCCTTCGGCGCGGTCTGCGCCACGGCGGCGGCTGGGCTCAACGCCAATGACAATGCCGTCAGGATCAGGGCGAGCGGTTGGAAGCGTGGCATGGCGGTCCCATATTGCGAAACGTTCGGCCCCGGTGCCGCGGCCTCTCGACGTCCTCTCCAGAGATATAGGAACAGATCCGCGTGACAGAACCGGCGATCCGATTACAGAACGTTCATCTGACGCTGGGCACCGGCCGCACCTCGGTGCACGTCCTGAAGGGCATCGACCTCAACGTCGCGCGGGGCGAATCCGTCGGCATCGTCGGCCCGTCCGGTTCCGGAAAGTCGACGCTCTTGATGGTGCTGGCGGGCCTTGAGCGGGCCGATAGCGGCCTCGTCGAGATCGCCGGGCAGGCGCTGGGCACTCTTTCCGAGGATCAGCTCGCGACCTTCCGTGGCCGCAACATCGGAATCGTCTTCCAGTCCTTCCACCTCATTCCGAACATGACGGCGCTCGAAAACGTCGCGGTTCCGCTGGAGCTCGCCGGGCATCCTGACGCCTTCGAGCGGGCGGCGCGCGAACTTGCCAATGTCGGGCTGAAGGATCGCGTCACGCATTATCCGGGCGAGCTGTCCGGCGGCGAGCAGCAGCGCGTGGCGATGGCACGGGCGCTGGCGCCGGAGCCGGCGATCCTCATCGCCGACGAGCCGACCGGCAATCTCGACGAGACGACGGGTGTCGCCATCGCCGACCTGCTGTTTGCCGAGCAGGCGCGGCGGCAGATGACGCTGGTGCTCGTCACCCACGACAAGCGCCTCGCCGCCCGCTGCGGCCGTGAGGTCGCGGTGCGCAGCGGCAACATCGAGGCGCCGGCGGTAGCAGAACTCCCGGCCGGAAATCCGCCCGCGCCATCGCATGGCTCCACCGGGGTGCCGCTGCGATGACGGCGGTCGATGCGGCCGCGGCGCCGGCGGCGGCCCGCAGCGTCGCGCCGGGCGCCCGCCGCGCGCGGCTGAAGCTGGCCTGGCGTTTTGCGCTGCGCGAGATGCGCGGCGGGCTGTCCGGCTTCTACATCTTCCTCGGCTGCATCACCCTCGGCGTCGCCTCGATCGCGGCGGTGAATTCGGTGTCGTCAATGATGACCTCGGGCATCGAGCGCGAAGGCCGCTCCATCCTCGGCGGCGACATGCGCTTTACCTTCGTCCAGCGCGAGCCCTCCGGCGACGAGCGCGCCTTTATCGAGGGCCTCGGCGCGGTGTCGAAGGCGACCTCGATGCGCTCGATGGCGCGGCTTGCCGACGGCAGCGACCAGTCGCTGGTCGAGGTCAAGGCGATCGACGCCGCCTATCCGCTCTACGGCACGCTGGAGACCGTCCCCGCCGCGCCGATCGCCGACCTCCTCGCGCCGCGCGACGGTCGCCTCGGCGCGTTGGCCGCACCCGAGCTCCTGGAACGGCTGAAGATCCAGCCCGGCGCCGTTCTGAAGCTCGGCACCGCCGAGGTGGAGATCCGCGGCACCATTGCCCGCGAGCCGGACCTTCTGTCCGACGGCTTCAATTTTGCACCGCGGCTGATGCTGTCGGAAGCCGGCCTTGCCGCGACCGGCCTGATCCAGCCCGGCAGCCTGATCGAGAACGCCTACAAGGTGAAGCTGTCGAGCGGGAACGCCAAGACCGCGTCGGCGGCCGCGAACGATCGGTTTCCTTCGGCCGGCTGGAGCATCCGCACCTCGGACCGCGCCGCGCCCTCGCTCCAGCGCAACATCGAGCGGTTCTCGCAGTTCCTGACGCTGGTCGGGCTGACGGCGCTGATCGTCGGCGGCGTCGGCGTCGCCAATGCGGTGAACGCCTATCTCGATTCCAAGCGGGCGGTGATCGCGACCTTCAAGAGCCTCGGCGCCGGCGGCAGCTTCGTCGTCACCATCTATCTCATTCAGATCATGCTGCTGGCCGTGGTCGGCGTCGTCTGCGGCATGGTGCTCGGCGCCATCGCGCCCTTCGTCACCGCGCGTTTCCTTGAAAGCGTGCTGCCGGTCGCCGCCAATGCCTCGGTGTATCCTGGCGCGCTGGCGCTGGCGGCGGTGTTCGGCCTCCTCACCGCGCTCGCCTTCGCCCTCCTGCCGCTCGGCCGCACCCGCGACGTGCCGGCAACGGCGCTGTTCCGCGACGCCACGGCCGTCTCGGGCGTGCGCATGCGCTGGGCCTATCTCGGCGGCGCGATCGGCCTTGCCGTCGTCATCGCGGCGCTGGCGCTGCTGATGGCGAGCGACCGCAAGGTGGCGGCGATCTTCCTCGTTGCCACGGCCGTCGCCTTCCTCATCCTGCGGGCGGTCGCCTGGGCGATTCAGGCGCTGGCCCGGCGGGCGCCGCGCGTGCGCTCGACGCCGCTGCGGCTCGCCATCGGCAACATCCACCGGCCGGGCGCGCTGACGCCCTCGGTGGTGCTGTCGCTCGGCCTCGGCCTGACGCTGCTGGTGACGCTCGCGATCATCGATACCGGCCTGCGCCGGGAGATTTCGACGGGCCTTGCCGACCGGGCGCCGAACTTCTTCTTCGTCGACATCCAGAATGCCGAGATCGCGCCGTTCCGGGCCGAGATCGAGAAGCTGGCGCCGGGCGCGAAGCTCGACGCCGCACCCATGCTGCGCGGCCGGATCACCCGGATCAACGGGCAGGAGGTCGCCAAGATGGAGATCCCGGCCGAGGGCGGCTGGGTGCTGCGCGGCGACCGCGGCGTCACCTATGCCGCGACCAAGCCGGAAAACTCCAACCTCACGGCCGGCGAATGGTGGCCGGCCGACTATAGCGGCGTGCCGCTGGTCTCGTTCTCGGCCGAGGAGGCCGGCGAGCTCGGCCTGAAGATCGGCGAGGAAATGACGGTCAACGTCCTCGGCCGCGACGTCACCGTGAAGATCGCGAACTTCCGCACCGTCGAGTGGGAATCGCTGTCGATCAACTTCGTCATGGTGTTCTCCCCCAACACCTTCGCCGGCGCGCCGCATGCCTGGCTGGCGACGCTGTCGATCCCCCGCGCCACACCGGCGACCGAGGCGGCGGTGATGAACGGCATCACCAATGCCTATCCGGCGGTGACCACCGTCCGGGTGAAGGAGGCGCTCGACACCATCAACGGGCTGATCGCCCAGCTGGCGCTGGCGATCCGGGCGGCTGCCGCCGTCGCTCTCGTCGCCTCGGTGCTGGTCCTGTCGGGGGCGCTCGCCGCCGGCAACCGCAACCGCATCCACGATGCGGTGGTCCTGAAGATGCTGGGGGCGACGCGCCGGGTGCTGATCGGCGCCTTCACCACCGAGTACCTGCTGCTCGGCCTTGCGACCGCAGCGTTTGCGATCGGTGCCGGCGCCCTGGCTGCCTGGTTCGTGGTGTCCTCGATCATGAAGCTGCCGTTCACCTTCGACTGGACGGTCGCGTTGACGACGCTCATTGCCTCGCTGGTCCTGACCGTCGGTTTCGGTCTTGCGGGCACGTGGCGGGTGCTGGGGCAGAAGGCGGCGCCGGTACTTCGGACTCTCTGACATCCGTAAGCTTGGCGAAGTAAAGGGCGTTGGTAAGTTTGGGGTAGCAGTTCCTATCCTTTGCTGTCCGACTTAAGGGAATTTTTAGCCGGCTACTCTAACCTTGTCTTTTCAAGAGGCGGGGGTGCGGTCGAAGCAAGACCTTCTTCCCTGAAGCCTGGGAGGTCGAGTTTTTGATGCGTTTTGCCAATCTGTCCATCGCCAAGAAGATCGGCGTCGCCTTCGCCGTGATGATCCTCGGTTCTGCGGCGATGGGCGCCGCGATGCGCTCGAACATGCAAAGCATTGAGGCCGCACGCACGCGCGCTGAATTCGACAATACCGTCATCGCGACGACGCTCGAGGCGCGGGGCGCCCTGACTCGGCAGGAGAACTCGCTGCGCGGCTTCCTCGTCACCCGCGACACTTATTATGCCGACCGGCTGAAGAAGCACCGGGCGACCTTCGAGAAATACCTGGCGGACATGACGGCATCGCCCGGCATCACGCCGGAGCTGACCGCCACGGTCGCCAAGATCAACTCCGATCTCGCGGCCTGGCACGCCAACATCGCCGAGCCGGCCATCGCCCTCGCCGCCAAGCCGGCGACCTATCCGCAGGCCGTGGCGCTGCTCGGCTCGGACGCGGCGTCGGGCTATATCGACCCTGTCGAGGAGGCGCTCGACGGCCTGAAGGAACAGAAGCGCGCGTCGATCGCGGAAGAGACAGCCGCGCAACTCGCCGCCTTCTCGACGGCACAGACCACACTGTTCGCTGGCATGGGCCTGCTGATCGCGGCAGCAGCAGCTCTGGCCGTGATGCTCTCGCGCGGCATCGGTCGCCCGGTCATCGCCATGCGCGACGCCATGCAGCGGCTGGCCGATGGCGACAGCAGCATCGAGGTGCCCGCGCTCGGCCGCAAGGACGAGGTCGGCCAGATGGCCGGCGCCTTCGACAAGCTGAAGCAGGTGTCCCTCGAGCACGAGCGGCTGGAGGCGGCGGCGGAACAGACCCGCCAGTCGGACGAGCAGCGGGCGGTTCAGTCCGCCGAGGAGGCAGAGGGCTATGTGCGGGCGCATGAGTTTTTCATGCGCGAGGTGCAGACCGGCTTCGAGCGTCTCGCCGCGGGTGATCTCCTGGCGCGGCTAAACCACCCGTTCTCGCCCGATTACGAGGGCATCCGCTCGCTGTTCAACGACAGTGTGGCTTCGCTGGAGCAGGCGATGGCGGCGGTCGTGCAGTCGATCGACGCGATCCGGACCGGTCTTGGCGAGATCACCGTTGCCTCGAACGATCTCTCCCACCGTACCGAGCAGCAGGCGGCCAGTCTTGAGGAGACGGTGGCGGCACTCACCGAGGTGACGCGCGGCGTGAACCAGACGGCGGAAGGCGCCGCCAAGGCGCAGGTCGGCGCCGCCGATGCGCAGCAGAATGCCGAAAAGGGTGGCAGCATTGTCGGGCAGGCGGTGGCGGCCATGCAGGAGATCTCCGACTCCTCCGACAAGATCGGCAAGATCATCGGCGTCATCGACGAGATCGCCTTCCAGACCAATCTCCTCGCCTTGAACGCCGGCGTCGAGGCGGCGCGGGCGGGCGAGGCGGGCAGGGGCTTTGCGGTCGTCGCGCAGGAAGTGCGTGGGCTCGCCCAGCGCTCTGCCGAGGCCGCCAAGGAGATCAAGAACCTCATCTCGACGTCGAGCCGGCAGGTGGGCGAGGGCGTCGAGCTGGTCACGGCCTCCGGCCATTCGCTGGAGGAGATCGTCACCCAGGTGGCCGCCATGTCGAGCGTCGTCGGCCAGATCGCCAGCAGTGCCCGCCATCAGGCGACCAGCCTGCGCGAGGTCTCGGTGGCAGCGGACCAGATGGACAAGGTCACCCAGCAGAACGCCGCCATGGTCGAGCAGACCACCGCGGCCGCCCAGAGCCTATCGCACGAGACCGAGGATCTGGCGGCGCTGATCGGCCGCTTCAAGCTCTCGGTCGCCTCTGCAAGGCCGAAGGCTGCGCCTTCCAGCCCGGTGCGCACCGCAAGGCCGAGCGCGCCCGTCGTGCAGCTGCGCCAGACCGCACCGCAACGCGCCGAGCCGCAGAACGCCGCCGACAGCTGGGAAGAGTTCTGACCGCAAGGTTCTCGGCGGCAGCTTTACCCGTTGCCTCGACCAGAGGCTTTGCGCCGGACCGCGGCTAACGGAGATTTAACCCGCTTCCCGCCGGTTTAGCGGGCCTTGCCACCGCGGCTGGCCTTGTGCGGGCGGGGTCAAGGCCGCATATTGTTGGAAGGCAAGCTGGGCGGTCCCGCCAGCGGCGCCTCGGCCTCCCTTTGCATGGGCCGGGCCGACACCCGACGGGACACGCAGAAAAGGAGTTTTCCATGGCTGACAACTGGAATCAGGGCGCGCGCAGCGTCCCCACCGCCGGTTCGAGGGTCGATGTCACCATCGACCAGGGCCTGCGGACCTACATGCTGAAGGTTTACAACCTGATGGCGCTGGGTCTCGCCATCACCGGTGTCGCCGCCTACGCGATGTTTTCGCTCTCGGTGGTCACCAACGGCGCCGGCGACATCACAGCGCTGACGCCGCTCGGTCAGGCCGTATTCGGCTCGCCGCTGAAGTGGGTGCTGATGTTCGCGCCGCTCGGCCTCGTGATGTTCCTCTCGTTCCGGGTGGACAAGATGAGCGTACCGGCCGCGCAGATGACGTTCTGGGCCTATGCCGGTCTCGTCGGCCTGTCGCTCGCGACGATCTTCATGGTCTACACGCAGGAATCCATCGTCCAGGTGTTCTTCGTGACCGCCGCTTCCTTCGGCGCGCTGTCGCTGTTCGGCTACACGACCAAGCGGGACATCTCGGCCTGGGGCTCGTTCCTGTTCATGGGCGTCATCGGCATCCTGATCGCTTCGGTGGTGAACATCTTCCTGGCGTCGAGCGCGCTGTCCTTCGCCATCTCGGCGATTGGCGTGCTGGTCTTCGCCGGCCTCACCGCCTACGACACGCAGCAGATCAAGGAAATGTACTACGAGGGCGACGGCACCGCCGTAATGGGCCGCAAGGCGATCATGGGCGCGCTGCGTCTCTACCTCGACTTCCTCAACATGTTCATGTTCCTGCTGCAGCTGTTCGGCGACCGCCGCTAAGCCGCATTCGAATTGACATCAAGAAAGGGCGACCCTCGGGTCGCCCTTTTCTTTTGGCCGGGTTCTTGCCAAATGACCGCCTGACAGATGCCAGATCAAGGATCGCCGATGAGTGCCCATGCCCTGCGGGAGGCTGTTCGAGCCGACGTCCCACGCCTGACGGAGATCTACGCGCACGCGGTGCTGAACGGTACGGCGTCCTATGAGCTGGATCCGCCGACCGAGGCCGAGATGTTGGCGCGCTTCGACAGCCTGAAGGCGCAAGGCTACCCCTATCTCGTCGCCGCCAACGGCGCGGGCCGGGTCGTCGGCTACGCCTATGCCGGTCCGTTCCGGACGCGGCCAGCCTATCGCTGGTCGGTAGAGGACGCGATCTACATCGCGCCCGAGGTGCACGGCCACGGCGTTGGCCGCTCGCTGCTGCTGCGATTGATCGAGGAATGCACCGCCAAGGATTTCCGCCAGATGGTCGCGGTGATCGGCGGTTCGGAGCATGTCGCCTCGATCCGGCTGCACGAGCGCGCGGGCTTTCGCACCATCGGCATCTTCCAGGCGTCGGGCTTCAAGTTCGGCAAGTGGATCGACACCGTGCTGATGCAGCTGCAGCTTGGCGAGGGCGCCAGGAGCCTGCCCGACGAGGCGGCCTATCCCGGCAGCCTCTACACCCCGGCCGGCAGCTGACGGCGGCGGAGCGGCCTGTCGCTCCGGGATAACCCGGCGGCGAGCGTCTCAGACCAGCTTCAGCGCCTTGTCGAAGACCTTCAGCACGGTTCCGAGCTCGTGGCCGCGCTTCATCACCAGGCCGCCGGCGGCGACCACACTGAACGCGCCCTGGCGGCGGGCGAGCTTCGGGTTCTTTTCGATCCGGAACAGCGGCATCTCGCTGGTGCGGCGGAAGATCGAGAACACCGCGCGGTCCTTCAGCATGTCGATGGCATAGTCGCGCCACTCGCCGGCGGCGACCATGCGGCCGTAGACGTTGAGGATCTCGGAGAGCTCGCGACGGTCGAAGGATACGATCGGGGCGGGGCTACGGGCGGCGTTGAAGTCGATGAGCGTCGCGGTGCTCTCGCTGTTCGAAGCGGCGTCAGCCAAATCAGATCCCTTTCCGATGATCGACCTTGCCGGGCCGACCAGGATGCTAGAGCATCCCCTTTCAGTCCCCGGATGGTCGCATGAAACATCGAACCCGGCAAAAGATTTTCAAGCCCGGGACGCGCTGCGTGCGCCGGAGCAAGGTCTCGGCTGCTTCTCGATGCGCCTCTAGCATGGCCGGGGATGAGCGGCGGATACCCGCGCATCCTGCCAAGAGGTGGCGCTGACCCGGTTAGGGAAAGACGCTGAGGCCTCAAGAGGGCAGACAGCTATTCCTGCATCCTTTCGGATGCGCGTTCCGCTAAAATTCCAGCGCCGCTGCGGCGAGGATCGGGCCGGGTCCGCCCTTGTCGCCCAGCGCCTGAAGCACCGCGGCATAGCCGTTTTCGCCGTCCTCCGGCTTCAGCATGGAGACGGGGATGTCCACCGCCAGCGGCTTGCCGTCGAGCATGCCGAGGATGCGCCAGTCCCGCACCGCATGCGAGTTGACGAGGGTCATGCCCTTGTTCTCGCCGGTGTCGACCACCGTCCGCGTCGCCCGGTTATAGGTGATCAGCATCAAGACCGGGGTCTTGCCGCCAGGAACGGTCAGGGGGCCGTCCGCGGTGATATGGAGCCGGTCGCCTTGCAGCACCAGCGAGACCGAGGCCTTGCCGTCGGTCAGCGCCGTTTCGCTCACCGCCTTGTCAATCTCCGCGGCGCGCGAGCCGACGACGTCGCGGCGACCGTTGACGATCGCCTGCGGCGTATAGATCGTGCCGGCGTTGAACGCTTTCGCGTAGGCGCGCTGCCGCTCGGTGTTGGTGCGCGACCCGTGGGGATCGGTCCAGCCCATATAGTCCCAGTAGTCGACGTGGTAGGCGAGGGCGATGATGCCGGGATCGGCCGCAAGCTTGCTGAGGATTTCTTCGGCCGGCGGGCAGGAGGCGCAGCCCTGGCTGGTGAAGAGCTCGACCACGCCCCGCACGGAGCGGCTGTCGGCGGACATGTCCTGGCCGATCGCGGGAGCGGCGGCCAGCATGCCGAAGCCGATCAGGGCGGCAAAGGCGATCGCCCGGCCGGTCATGTGGTTCTACCTTTTCGCGACAAGACGCTCGTCTGCTCCGCTTGGCCGATGGTCCGACGGAGTGTCCGTCGCGCTGGCGATGATCCGCCGCGAAGAGGCGCGGGAAACAGCTCGCGCCGTCTGGATGTTCGGCTGCACCCTAGGGTGGCCAAGGCCGATCCACCAGTCAATTGGCAGTGAAAGATTGGTCCGGCTCCTCGGCCATTCCGTGATGAGCCGGGGAAGAGATGCTCTCCCGCCCGGGCAAAACGATGGCGGAAAAGGTGACGGTGCCGGGATGTCCGAAAGGAAATGAGGCACCGGGCGGCTTTCCGCCGATGCAAAACGCCGCCGGATCTCTCCGGCGGCGTCACTGTTCAGGCCATCAGGCCTTCGCGGCGGTTCAGGCGGCGAGGCGGCGCAGCACGTACTGCAGGATGCCGCCATTGTTGAAGTATTCGAGCTCGTCCAGCGTATCGATGCGGCAGAGCAGCGTGACCCGCTCGGTGCTGCCGTCGGCGCGGGTGATCACCGCCTCCATCTTCTGGCGCGGCTTGACCGTGGTCAGGCCTTCGATGGTGATCTTCTCGTCGCCGGTCAGCCCCAGCGTCTGCCAGGACGTGCCTTCCTCGAAGACGAAGGGCGCGATGCCCATGCCGACAAGGTTCGAGCGGTGGATGCGCTCGAAGGACTGCGCGATGACGGCGCGCACGCCGAGAAGGTTGGTGCCCTTGGCCGCCCAGTCGCGCGACGAGCCGGTGCCGTATTCCTTGCCGGCGAAGACGATCAGCGGAACGCCCTCTTCCTTGTACTTCATGGCGGCGTCGTACATCGCCATGACCTCGCCCGAGGGCTCGTGCTTGGTCATGCCGCCTTCGATGCCCGGCACCATCTGGTTCTTGATGCGGATGTTGGCGAAGGTGCCGCGCATCATCACCTGGTGGTTGCCGCGGCGGGCGCCGTAGGAGTTGAAGTCGACCGGGCGGACCTGGTGGCTGACGAGATAGTCGCCGGCCGGGCCGTTCGCCTTGATCGAGCCGGCCGGGGAAATGTGGTCGGTGGTGATCGAGTCGAGGAAGAGCGAGAGGATGCGGGCGTCGTGGATGTCGGTGACGGGCACCGGCTCCATGGTCATGCCCTCGAAGTAGGGCGGGTTCTGGACGTAGGTCGAGCGGTCGTCCCAGTCGTAGGTCAGGCCGCCGGAGACGGCGATCTTCTGCCAGTGCTCGTCGCCCTTGAAGACGTCGGCATAGCGGGTCTCGAACATGTCGCGGGTGACGGTGGCGCGGACGATCTCGGCGATCTCCTGCGTCGTCGGCCAGATGTCCTTCAGGAAGACGTCGTTGCCGTCATGATCCTTGCCGAGCGACTCCGTCGTGATGTCGACGAACATCGAGCCGGCGATGGCGTAGGCGACGACCAGCGGCGGCGAGGCCAGGTAGTTGGCGCGCACGTCCGGATTGACCCGGCCCTCGAAGTTGCGGTTGCCCGAGAGGACCGAGCAGGCGACGAGGTCGTTCTGGGTGATCGCCTCGGAGATCGCCTCCGGCAGCGGGCCGGAATTGCCGATGCAGGTCGTGCAGCCATAGCCGACGAGGTTGAACCCCATCGCGTCGAGGTCCTTCTGCAGGTCGGCCTTCTCAAGATATTCGGTGACGACCTGGGAGCCGGGCGCGAGCGAGGTCTTCACCCAGGGCTTCACCTTCAGGCCCTTGGCGTGCGCCTTGCGGGCGACGAGGCCGGCGGCGACCAAGACGTTCGGGTTGGACGTGTTGGTGCAGGAGGTGATCGCCGCGATCACCACGTCGCCGTCGGCGATGCCGTGCGTCGCGCCCTCGACGTCGTAGCGGGAGACGGCCGGGCTGTCGAAGGCGCCGGTGGCCCCCTCGGAGACGAAGCGGGCCTCGTCGGCCGAGGTCTTCTTCTTGTCGCCCTGCAGTTCGACGAGCGCGGTCTTGAAAGACGACGCGGCCTCGGTCAGCGCGACGCGGTCCTGCGGGCGCTTCGGGCCGGCGAGCGAGGGCACGACGGTGGAAAGGTCGAGCTCGAGGAAGTCGGTGAAGACCGGGTCGGTGCTGGTCTCGTCGCGGTACATGCCCTGGGCGCGCGAATAGGCCTCGACCAGCGCGATGCGGTGCTTGTCGCGGCCGGTCGCCTCGAGATAGCCGATGGTGTCCTTGTCGACCGGGAAGAAGCCGCAGGTGGCGCCGTATTCCGGTGCCATGTTGGCGATCGTCGCCTGGTCTTCCAGGGTGAGGTTCGAAAGGCCTGGGCCGAAGAACTCGACGAACTTGCCGACGACGCCCTTCTTGCGCAGCATCTGCGTGACGGTGAGCACGAGGTCGGTCGCCGTGGTGCCTTCCGGCAGCTTGCCCTCGACGCGGAAGCCGATGACCTCCGGGATCAGCATGGAGACGGGCTGGCCGAGCATGGCCGCTTCCGCCTCGATGCCGCCGACGCCCCAACCGAGGACCGAGAGGCCGTTGACCATGGTGGTGTGCGAATCGGTGCCGACGAGGGTGTCGGGATAGGCGATGGTCTCGCCGTTCTCTTCCTTGATCCAGACGGTCTGCGCGAGATATTCGAGGTTCACCTGATGGCAGATGCCGGTGCCGGGCGGCACGACGCGGAAGTTCTGGAAGGCTTCCGAGCCCCAGCGCAGGAAGGTGTAGCGCTCGCCGTTGCGGTCGTATTCGACGTCGACGTTCTTCTTGAACGAGTCGGCCTGGCCGAAGAAGTCGACCATCACGGAGTGGTCGATGACGAGATCGACCGGCACCAGCGGGTTGACCTTCTTGGGGTCGGCGCCGAGCTGGCGGGTGGCATCGCGCATGGCCGCGAGGTCGACCACGGCGGGCACGCCGGTGAAGTCCTGCATCAGCACGCGGGCCGGGCGGTAGGCGATCTCGTGCCCGGCCTTGCCGCGGTCGTCGACCCAGTTGGCGCAGGCGCGGATGTCATCGGCCTTGACGGTGCGGCCGTCTTCGTTGCGCAGGAGGTTTTCGAGGATGACCTTCATCGAGAACGGCAGGCGCGAGGCGCCGGTGAGGCCGTTGCGCTCTGCTTCCTGCAGATCGAAGTAGATGTAGGGCTTGCCGTCGACGTGAAGCGTCTTGCGGCATTTGAAGCTGTCTGGGTGCGACACGGGCGTCATTCCTTCCCGAACTGGATGATTGTCCGAAAGGCGAACGCCTGCTCGCGCCAAAGATGCGCCTGAAGGTGCGGGTACGACCATTTCCGCATGTCCGCCCCGAAACCCACCGGTGCCAGATGGGGATTCTCTCTTCGGCGCTAACGTTCCACCCCGGTCGCTGGTGTGGTTGCGGCCCTTATAGGCAAGTTTGTAACGGCTATAAAGGGCGTTGCACCGCGGAATGGGCGATTATCCGCAAGGCCCGGCCGATGGCGAAAGCCCCGCGCCATGCTGGACGCCCCGGCGCGATTGCGGCAAAGCATCGGGCATGATCGCTGGCCGCTTCCCTTCGATGTCGCACGACCCCCACCGTTTCGCGGCCGCCCGCGCCGGAGATCGCTTCCGTCCGAACCGCTGCGTCGCCCCGCTGATCGAGGCCAGGGTTTCGTGAGGCTTGTCGCCACAACCCTTTCGGCCGCGCGCGGCGGCACGGTGATCGTCGGGCCGCTCGATTTCACCCTCGCCGCCGGAGAGGCGCTGCTGGTGACCGGAGCGAACGGGGCCGGCAAGTCGACGCTCCTGCGCACGCTCGCCGGCCTCTTGCCGCTCGCCGGCGGCACGCTGACGGTCGAGGGGATGGCGACCTCCGACGGGGAGGCGGCCCGGCGCACCGGCGAGGTCGCGCATTTCCTCGGCCACCGCAACGCGATGAAGCCGACGCTGTCAGTCGGCGCCAACCTCCGCTTCTGGCAGCGTTTTCTCGGCGGCCCCACGCTGTCGATCCCGGCAGCGCTCGCCGCAGTCGGCTTGCCCGACGTCTCGGGTCTCCCCTTCGGCTACCTTTCCGCCGGCCAGCAGCGGCGGGCCTCGCTGGCGCGCCTCCTCGCCGTCCGCCGGCCGCTGTGGATTCTCGACGAGCCGACGGCGGCGCTCGATGCGGGCTCGCAACAACTGTTCGCCGAGCTCCTCGCCGCCCATGTGGCCGGTGGCGGCATGGCGATCGCCGCGACACACCAGCCGCTCGGTGCGGGCATGCGCGAACTGCACCTTTCGCCGAGGGTCCCGCTGCCCGCCGGTTCCGTCCTCAGCCCGGCCGACCTTGCCGCCGCCGAGGGCTGGCTGTGATCGCCGTCTTCCGCCACGATTTGCGGCTTGCCTTCGCCGGCGGCGGCGGCGCGACGACCGGCATCATCTTTTTCCTCGCCGTCATCGCCACGGTGCCCTTCGGCATCGGTCCCGACCTCAATCTCCTTGCGCGCATCGGCCCGGCGATCCTCTGGATCGGCGCGCTGCTCTCGGCGCTTCTGACGCTCGACCGGCTGTTCCAGGCCGATCGCGAGGACGGCACGCTCGACCTCCTCGTCATGGGCGACACGCCGCTGCCGCTGGTGGTTCTGGCCAAATGCCTGGCGCACTGGGCGGCGAGCGGCCTGCCGCTGGTGCTGGCGACGCCGGTGCTCGGTCTGTTCCTGGCGCAGGAGCCGCTCGCCATGGGCGCGGTGATGCTGACCCTCCTCGTCGGCACCCCCGCGATCACGCTGATCGGCGCCGTCGGCGCGGCGGTCGCGGTCGCCTTGCCGCGCGGGGGGCTTCTCGTCTCAGTGCTGGTGCTGCCGCTGGCGATCCCGGTGCTGATTTTCGGCGTCTCGGCGAGCTATGCCGCCGTCTACGAGCCCGATCCCTTCCTGCCGCCGCTGATGATTTTGGGCGCCCTGACGCTGTTCTTCGCCGTGCTCGGCCCGATCGCGGCAGCCGCAGCGCTGAAGCACGGGGGCGACTGACCTTACTGTGGCGAGGGGAGCAGCGGCGATCGACTCGCGTCACTGCGGCGACAGGGCTACCGTGGCAGCCGGCGCCGCCGGGGCGAGCCACCGGGTCCGTGGTCTCCCGGCACAGGCCAGATCCCCGCGCGTTCACCCAAATGTCTATTTGCGCGGCATTTGCACTGCTTCTAAAGTAACGGCATGACCGACCTCTCCGCGACCCCCGGCCGCTTCGCCCTCCTTGCCAATCCGACGCGTTTCCTGGCTTTGTCCGGGGCGGTGCAGCCTTGGCTGTATGGCCTGACGGTGGCGGCGCTCGCGGCCGGGCTCTATCTCGGCCTCACCGCGCCCGACGACTACCAGCAAGGCGCGACGGTGAAGATCATGTTCATCCACGTGCCCTTCGCCTGGCTCTCGATGATGGCCTGGACGGTGATGTCGGTCTCAGCGCTCGGCACGCTGGTCTGGCGCCATCCGCTGGCCGACGTCGCGGTGAAGGCGGCAGCGCCGATCGGCGCCGTGTTTACCGCGCTGGCGCTGATCACCGGCTCGATCTGGGGCCGGCCGATGTGGGGCACCTGGTGGGTGTGGGATGCCCGGCTGACCTCGGTCTTCATCCTGTTCCTGATGTATCTCGGGCTGATCGCGCTGACGCGGGCGCTGGACGATCCCGGCCGCTCGGCGCGCGCGGCGGCAATCCTTGTGCTGGTCGGCTTCGTCAACATCCCCATCATCAAGTTCTCGGTCGACTGGTGGAACACGCTGCACCAGCCGGCGAGCGTCATGCGCGCGGGCGGGCCGTCGATGCCGGCGGTCTTCCTCTGGCCGCTGCTGGTCTCCGCCATCGGCTTCACGCTGCTGTTCTTCGCGCTCCACCTCACGGCGATGCGCACGGAAATCCTGCGCCGCCGCGTCCGCGCGCTGACGAAACTGTCGCTGCGCGCCGCCGACGCCTGAACGGATCTCATCATGCAGAACGACTATTTCGGCTTCATCGCCTCGGCTTACGGCATTTCCGCCGTGGCGCTGATCGGCCTCGCCACCTGGGTGTTCCTCGACGCCCGCGCCCGCCGCGCGGAGATCGCGGCGCTGGAGGCGAGCGGGCTGCGCCGCCGTTCGTCGCGTGGGCCTTCGGCATGAGCGGCGACGCGCTATCCGCCCGCCGCCGGCGTCCCTCGCTCCTCGTCCTCCTGCCGTTCCTCCTGTTCACGGGCCTTGCCGGCCTGTTCCTGTTCCAGCTGGTTTCCGGCCATGATCCGCAGGAGATTCCCTCAGCACTGATCGGGTCATCCGCGCCTCCGACCGACCTGCCGCCGCTCGACGGCATGACGCTCGCCGACGGCGCACCGGTGCCCGGCCTCAATATCGCCAACAGTGACGGGCGGCCGATGCTCGTCAACATCTTCGCCTCCTGGTGCGGGCCGTGCCGGCAGGAGCATCCGCTGCTGATGGAGCTCGCCAAGGACAAGCGCTTCCGGCTGGTCGGCATCAACTACAAGGACCAGCCCGACAACGCCCGCCGCTTCCTCGGCGGCCTCGGCAATCCCTACGCCGCCATCGGCACCGACGTCTCCGGCCGCACCGGCATCAACTGGGGCGTCTACGGCGTGCCCGAAACCTTCCTGGTCTCGGCCGATGGCAAGATCCTCTGGAAGCAGACGGGCCCGTTCAGCCCGGAGGACGTGTCGGGCAAGCTCTACCCGGCGCTGGAGAAGGCGCTGGCGGCGGGCGGCAAGGGCGCTGCCGGCTGAGCGATTGTCCGGTGTCTCTGCCATCCATCTTTGCTATTCTGGCGATGATTGGCGAAGGAGACTTCCATGGGAGACATGCAGGCGATCGGGCTGGGCGCCCATTTCGAAAGCTTCATCGACCGGCAAACCGAATCCGGCCGCTACGAGAATGCACGCGACGTTCTCGTTGCGGCGCTCCGTCTTCTGGAGCGGGAGGAAGCGAAGCTGGATTGGCTCCGCCAAGAGATTGCCAAGGGCGAGGCCAGCGGCCCGGCGGTGCCCTTCGATCTCGATGAGTTTCTGGCGGAGATGGAACTGGAGACGAAGGACGCGCCGTGAGCCCGGTCCAGTTCCTGCCCGAAGCGCGTGCCGATCTCCAGGACATCCACCGTTTCACGCGACGCCATTTCGGCCGAGCGCAGGCCGATGTCTACGTCACCCATATTTCGCAGATCTGCTCTCTGATCTCCGACGGCTATCCCGGTTCACGGAACGAGTCGGCAACGCAGCCGGGTCTCTTCTCACACCGTGTGCGGGCGCACCGAGCGTTCTTTCGCCGAGGACCGGATGGCGGACTGATCGTCGTCCGCATTCTTCACGACGCCATGAATTTCGAGGACCATCTGTAGCCGCATGCTTGACCCCGCCTTCACCACCCGCATCCCCGACGGCGACAACCAGCCGCGAAAGATCTGCGACCATTGTGGCTTCACCGCCTACGAGAACCCGAAGATCGTCGTCGGCTCGGTCGTCAGGCACGAGGGCAAGATCCTCCTCTGCCGCCGGGCGATCGCGCCGCGAGAGGGGTTCTGGACCATCCCAGCCGGCTACATGGAGCTGAACGAGACGCCGGAGGATGGCGCACGCCGAGAGGCCTTCGAGGAGGCGACAGCGCAACTGCGGATCGAGCGGCTGCTGGCGGTCTATTCGGTGCCGCGCATCAGCCAAGTCCAGCTGATCTATCGCGCGACGCTGGAGACGCCCGGAATTGCCGCCGGCGTTGAAAGCCTCGAAGTGGCGCTGTTCGAGCCGGACGACATCCCGTGGGACGATCTCGCTTTCCCCTCGGTGCACTGGGCGCTGCGCCACGACATCGCGGCCGAGGAGGGCGCGTCGCCGGTGCCTTTTGGCAATCCCGACGACGCGACCGGAGACCGCATGCCGGACGGCAGGCTGCTGCCAACCGGCGAGTTCTAGGCGACCCTCTGGCGCCTTGCATCCAGCTCGATGCAAAGCGCCGAGCGTCAGCCGTCAGGCGACGGCTTCTTCCGTCGTCTGGCGAACCTGCGCCGTGAGCTCTGCCGGCAGGTTCAACTTGGTGGCCAGCTGGTCGAGATAGGCTTTTTCCGCCGGATGATCGGGATCGATGGCGAGCAGCGAGGCGGTGTAGACCTCGATAGCCGCTTCCGGCGTCGTCGCGCCGGCGACGAGATCGTCGATCGAGAGGGGCTTGCGCATCTCGTCCATGACGAAGCCCTTCTCCTCCGCGTCGAGGCCGAGATCGTCGATCCGCCCGAAGATCGCCTCCTGCTCGCCGGCATCGATGTAGCCATCGGCCTTCGAGGCCGCGATCATCGCCGAGAGCATCAGCCGCGCGCGGGCATCCTCCTGGCCTTCGGGAAGGAAGGCGGTGCCGGAGGGCGTGGGCAGTTCGCCGGCGGCCGTTGGCGCCGCGAGCTGCGGCAGCGGCGAGGCGCCGGGCAGGGCCGGGCGGGCATTGTTGGCCTGATAGGTCTGGTAAGCCTTGTAAGCGAGGCCCGCGACGACGGCGGCGCCGCCGAGCTTCAGCGCGGTGCCGCCCATCTTGGCGACTCCCTTGCCGCGGAACAGCTGCGAGGCAAGGCCGCCAGCAAGGCCCCCCGACAGCGCCGAGGCGCCATGGGTGCGGATCAGCCCGCCGATCGTATCCTGGAGGGAGCCGCCGCCGGAGCCGCCGCCGCCGCCCAGCAGGCCGCCGACGCCTGAGAGCGGACCGCCCTGGCTCTGCCGGCTGTCCTGGTTGCCATCTTGACCTTGCGCGCCGGGGGTGCCGAGGAACTGGCCGAGAAGCTTCTGCACGTCGAACATCGAGAATCCTTGCGATGAGGGGCGGTTGGATCCGATATCGGGACGCCTCCGCCGCTTCGCAATGGTCGGGACCCGGCTTCCTGCGCCAAAACGACGCGGTCACCGGATCGCCGGTCTCGTCGGTCATTTCTTCGGTTTGACGTATTCCTTGACGAGCGGCTCGGTCGCATGCCGCTGCAGCAGCGGGATCTGGAACAGCATGAAGGCCATGGTGATCGGCATGGTCGCCCAGACCTTGAAACCGGCCCAGAAGTCCGTCGAGAAATTGCGCCAGACCACTTCGTTGATGACAGCCATCGCCAGGAAGAAGATGCCCCAGCGCAGTGTCAGCTTGCGCCAGCCGGCATCGTCGAGCTTGAACGCCTGGTTGAAGACGTAGCCGAGCAATGGACGGCCGAAGAGAAGGCCGCCGAGCAGGATCACCGCAAACAGCGTGTTGACGATGGTCGGCTTCATCTTGATGAAGGTCTCGTTCTGCAGCCAGAGCGTCAGTCCGCCGAACACCACGACGAAGAAGCCGGACACCAGCGGCATGATCGGCAGCGTGCGCGTCAGCGCCCAGGACACCGACAGCGCGATGATCGTGGCGGCCATGAACAGAGCGGTGGCGATGAACAGCGGCCCGCCGAGCTCGGCCAGCGCCGGAAAGTGCCCGGCCAGCCACTCGCCGCGCGAATTGGCGAAGAAGAACACCACCAGCGGCCCGAGCTCGAGCGCGAACTTCAGCAGCGGATTGATCTGCTTCTCCTCCGGCGCGTTCGGGGAGCCCTCGATCAGATGGTCGGCCATGGAAAATTCCTCTTTGTCCTGCCGCTAGAGCCGGAAGACGACGGATGTGAGGCTTCTGCCCCCTCCGTGTCGCGTTTCTCGGATGTCTCATGCCAGTCTGCGTCGGTCTTGTCTTGCCTTCGAACGAAGACGGCGCACGGGTATTTCGAACTTCCAACCCAACTTTGAAGCAAGGCGCGGTGTGCTTGACCCCATGTCGTGTCTGCGCGACAAATGGCAATGGAAGTCAGGCGGCTTGCAGAGTTCGATCGCTGGATATCGAGGCTCCGCGACAGTACCGCCGTGCTGAGGATCACCCGCCGGATCGCGCGTCTTGAACAAGGGCTTCTCGGCGACGTGAAAGCCGTCGGTGACGGCCTGATGGAGGTGCGGATCGATCACGGTCCTGGCTACCGCCTGTACTTCGCACGGCGGGGAAGCATTCTCATCATCCTGCTGTGCGGTGGTGACAAGAGCACGCAGCAGCAGGACATCCTGCGCGCCAGACTGCTGGCACGGGACATCGAGGAGTAACGCCATGGCAGACAAGATCCGGGTGGACGACCTGCCGAAATGGGACGCTGCCGATTATCTGGCTACGCCGGAAGCGCAGGCCGAGTACCTGTCCATGGTCATGGAAGACGGCGATGCCGGCGAGATCCGGGCAGCCTTGAGCGCCATCGCCCGGGCGCGGGGCATGGCGCAGGTCGCCGACGACTGCGATATCAACCGCCAGAGCCTCTATGCGTCCCTCGGCAAGGACGGCAATCCCGCTTTCCAGACCATCCTGAAGGTGATCCGGTCACTTGGAATGACCTTGTCGGCTAAGACCAGCGACGCATCGGGTCCCGTTGAGGAAGACTTTGGCACGCGTTGACGCCCCTCGTCAGGCGGTCCGCCCCGCGATCGCCGTCGCGAAATCCCGCGCCTTGAACGGCTCGAGGTCGTCGATCCCCTCGCCGACGCCGATGAAGTAGACCGGCAGTTTGAACTTCGCCGCAATGGCGACGAGGATGCCGCCGCGGGCGGTGCCGTCGAGCTTGGTCATCACCAGCCCGTTGACGCCCGCGACATTGCGGAAGATCTCGACTTGGTTCAGGGCGTTCTGGCCAGTGGTGGCGTCGAGCGTCTGCAGCACGGTGTGCGGCGCGTCCGGCTCGCGCCGCTGCAGGACGCGGACGATCTTCTCGAGCTCTGCCATCAGCTCGGTGCGGTTCTGAAGGCGGCCGGCGGTGTCGATGATGAGGACGTCCGAGCCGTTCTCTACCGCCGCATCATAGGCCTCGAAGGCGAGGCCCGCAGCGTCCGCGCCGATCGCCTTGGCGATGACGGTCGAGCCGGTGCGCTCGCCCCAGATCTTCAACTGTTCCACCGCGGCCGCGCGGAACGTGTCGCCGGCGCAGAGCGTGACCTTCAGGCCACCGCGCGTCAGCTTGGCGGCGAGCTTGCCGATGGTCGTCGTCTTGCCGGTGCCGTTGACGCCGACCACCAGGATCACATGCGGCTTCTTCTCAAGGTCGAGCTCCAGCGGCACGGCGACCGGGCGCAGCGTCGCCTCGACCTCGTCGGCGAGAATCGAGCGAACCTCGTCGCCCGAAATCTCCTTGCCGAAGCGCCCCTCTGAAAGACGATCAGTGATGCGCAGTGCCGTCTCGACGCCGAGATCGGCCTGGATCAGCACGTCCTCGAAATCCTGCAGCGTCTCCTCGTCGAGCCGGCGCTTGGTGAAGAGCGCGGTAATCGAGCCGGACAGCTGGCTCGACGAGCGCGCAAGGCCCTCGCGCAGCTTCTCGAACCAGGGAACGCGGACGGCTGGCGCGACGGGCGCGGGGGCCGCCGCCTCGCGCAGGCGGAAGCCGGCGTCCGGTGCCACCGCGCGGGCCGCCCCGGTGCCGATGGCGGCCGGCAGGGTGTCCTCGGGCGCATCCGGCAGGGGAGCATCGGGCTCGAGCCAGGAAAAGTCGGCCTCTTCTTCGACTTCCGGCAGCGGCGCATCCGGCGCGAGGAAGGAGAAATCCTCATCCGAAGACGGTGCCGGTTGGGCTGCCATTAGATCCCCGGCGATCTCGCTCGCGGTCTCCGGTGCCGTGCCAAGGGCGGACTCGCCGGCGAGGGTGCTGGCGGCGGGAATGTCCTCCGCCGTCGCTCGGCCGTCGACATCCAAGACCGCGGGGGCGGCGGCGGCGACATCCGTCCCGGCTTCAGGGGCGCTCGCATCGGGATCGACCAGGGGCGCGTCGGCATCGAGCCAGGAAAAATCCGCTTCCGGCTCCGGCGCATCGGCCGACAGCCATTCCGGCTCGTCCGCCGGGAGAACGACGGCCTCGTCCGCCTCGGCGGCCGAAATGGGCGCCGCGGCCGGCACGGGCTCGGCGATCTCGTTCGGCGCGCGGCTTGCAGCGGTCTCGGAGGCTGGCTCAGGTGTCAGTTCAGGCGCCGGCGTTGCGGCCTGCGCTGCCGCCGGCAGCATGTCCGAGGCGGACCGCGGCGTGTCACCCTCGCTTGCCGGTTCAAGAGCCGTGGTCGGGACAGCCTCCGTCGGCGCCAGCCCGTCCGGCAGACGGCCCGATGCTTCCTCGGCGGCGGGGACCGGCGCCGGGGCGGCGGCCGCCCCCGCCCGATCGGCCTCGCTGCCGAAGGAGAAGACGCGCCGGAAGAAGCCTTTTTTCTCTAGCATATCGTCTCGAAGTCCCATCCTGCGCCCGGGGGCGCGCTGGCGGTCGATGTCACCGCTGCTGTGCCGAACGCACTACAGCATGCCGGCCGGCTTGGCAGCCCTTCAGGCCGGCAGCGCCGTCAGGCGAACACCGTCATGCGCCATGAATTTGGCTGCGACGATCTCGCCGGGGGTGCCGAAGTCGAGGCTGCAGGGGGTGAAGTCCGGCAGCCGCCCCCTGTTCCCGCGCTCCACCAGAACGCTGCCGTTCTGCCCGACCTTGGCGTCGAGGTGCGTGTTGAGCGCGGCCGTTCCCAAGGCTCGAAGCCGCGCAGCGCGCTCGGCGACCACCGTCTGCGGCAGCTGCGGCATGCGCGCGGCGGGCGTGCCCTCGCGCGGCGAGAACGGGAAGATGTGGAGATAGGTCAGTCCGCACTCGGCCACCAGCGCCAGCGAGTTCTCGAACATCGCCTCGGTCTCGGTCGGGAAGCCGGCGATGATGTCGGCGCCGAAGACGATGTCCGGCCGGCTCGCGCGAATATCCGTGCAGAAGCCGATGGCGTCGGCGCGGGTGTGCCGGCGCTTCATCCGCTTCAAAATCATGTCGTCGCCCGCCTGCAGCGAGAGATGGAGATGCGGCATCAGCCGGGTCTCGCTGCCGATCGCCTCGACGAGTTCCGGGTCCGCCTCGACGCTGTCGATCGACGACAGCCGCAGCCGCGCGAGATCCGGCACCCGCTTCAGGAGGGCGGCGACGAGCGTTCCGAGCCGCGGCGCGCCCGGCAGGTCGGCGCCATAGCTGGTGAGGTCGACGCCCGACAGCACCACTTCGTTCGTGCCGGCATCGACCAGCCGCCGGACCTGGTCGACCACCGCGCCCATCGGTACCGAGCGCGAATTGCCGCGGCCGAAGGGGATGATGCAGAAGGTGCAGCGGTGGTCGCAGCCGTTCTGCACCTCGACGATCGCCCGCGCCCGGCCCTCGATCGCATCGACCATATGGCCGGCGGTCTCCGTCACGCTCATGATGTCGTTGACGCGGATCTTCTCCGACGCCGACACGCCGAAATCGGGGAGGGCGGCATAGCTCGTGCGCTGCAGCTTCTCGGCATTGCCGAGGACGGCGTCGACCTCGGCCATCCCGGCGAAACCTGCCGGATCGGTTTGCGCCGCGCAGCCGGTGACGACGATGCGCGCTTCCGGCCGCTCGCGGCGGATCTTGCGGATCGCCTTTTTCGCCTGCCGCACCGCCTCGGACGTGACGGCGCAGGTGTTCATCAGAATGGTGTCTGTCGCGCCGGCAGCCACCGCCTCGCGGCGCATGACCTCGCCCTCATAGGTGTTGAGCCGGCAGCCGAAGGAGTGGACCTCGACGCTCATGACCGCCCGCCAAGGCTCACGCCGGAACGGTCTCGGCGTCGCGCGCGAAGGCGCCGGTCGCAGGGTCGAGGCGGCCGCACCATTCCCACTCTGCGGGCCCGGTCATCACCACGCGGTCGTCGTCGCGCCAGTCGATCAGCAGATCGCCGCCCGGGACCGTGACGGTGACCCGGCGCCCCGTCCGGCCGGTACGGGCGCTGGAAACTGCGGCGGCGCACGCGGCCGAGCCACAGGCGCGGGTCAGCCCGACGCCGCGCTCCCAGGTGCGGATGGTCATCGCATCAGGGGCGGTGACCTCGGCGATCGAGATGTTGGCACGTTCGGGAAAGATCGGATGGTTCTCGAGGATCGGCCCGAAACGGTCGAGCGCATAGGACCAGACGTCATCGGTTACCCAGAAGATCGCATGCGGATTGCCCATCGACGCGACGGAGGGCGAGTGCAGGATCGGCGCGTCGATCGGTCCGATCTGCAACTCGATCGCGCGGGTATCATGAAACTCCTCCGCGAGCGGAATGTCATGCCAGCCGAATTTCGGCGTGCCCATGTCGACGGAGATCTGCCCGTCGGCATGTTCTTCCGCAAACAGGATGCCGGCCTTGGTCTCGAAGGTGAATGTCGGCTTCCCGAGCTCGGCCGCCATCGCCTGCACCACGCAGCGCATGCCGTTGCCGCAGGCGCCGGCTTCCGAGCCGTCGGCATTGATGATCCGCACGAGGGCATCGGTGCCGTCGGTGACGGGATCGTGGATCGCCATGATCTGGTCGAACTTTGTCTCCGCCCGGCCCGCCAGCGCGATCGCGGCCGCCGGCACGATCCGTGCACTGCGCCCACGCAGGTCGGCGACCAGGATCTCGTTGCCGAGCCCGTTCATGCGCGCGAAGGGGACCGAGGTCCCGGGATCAGAGGCGTCTGTCATGCCGGCTATATGGCGGAAACGGCGGCCGATTACCAGACGACCGGCGCTGGCCGGCCTTGTGCCCGTCGGTCTCGGAGATCAGATTTCAGCCTTCTTGAGGATCTCGTTGATCCTGGACTGCCAGCCTTTGCCCGTTACCTTGAACTTGGCGATGACGTCCGGCTCGAGGCGCAGCGAGATCTGTTGACGTGGCTTGGCGATCGCCGGACGCCCCCGGTTCCGAGCGATGCTTTGCATCAGATCGGGAAAGATTTCGGCAAACGGCCTCGCGCCGGCCAACTCCTCGTCCGTCGCTTCCGGCGCGTCCGGATCGCCGGCGATCATCTCCTAGATTCTCGCCTCCTCGGCATCACTGATGATTTCCGTCAAAGCAGGCTCCTGTTTTTCCGGTCGTTTCGGCTCGCCTGGGGCATTTGCCAATCATAGTACGGCATTGCCAAAATCCGTCGGCGTCATGGTCGCCTCGTTGGCGGCCAGCGGCGTGGGCATCGACGATACCAGCCCATGCGGTAGTTGCACGACGAGACCCGGCCACCCCGCGACGAACCGGTCCGGCGGCAGATCCCACCGCGCCAGCGCCCGGGAGAGGCGCAGCACCGGGTCCTCCTCCGCCTCGTCGGTCAGCTGGAACGTGCCGAAATGGCTGCCGAGCGTCAGCTCAGCCTCGAGAAAGCGCGCCGCCCGCACGGCCTCGTCCGGGTCCTGGTGCTGGGGGCGCATCACGGTGCGCGGCTTGTAGGCGCCGATCGGCAGCACCGCGAGCGCCGGCGGCCCGAACTTTTGCCGCGCGGCGCGGTAGTTGATCCCGCCATGGAAGCCGCTGTCGCCGACGCAGTAGATCAGCCCGGCCGGGGTCTCGAAGGCGAAGGAGGCTCAGAGCGTCATCCGCCGGTCGAGCGCCCCGCGCGCCGACCAGTGGTGCGTCGGGTCGAGCGTCACCGCGACCGCGTCGTTCAGCACCACGCGGTCGTGCCAGTCGTGCGCCGAGACGTCGGCGCCCCGCCGAAAGCCGCGGATCAGCGTGTCGCAGCCGAGCGGCGCGATGAAGCGCGGCCGGTAGACGTCGTGGAGCCGCTGCAGCGTCGCCCTGTCCATGTGGTCGTAGTGCGAATGCGAGACGCAGACGACGTCGATCTCCGGCAGGTCCTCGAAGCGGACCGCCGGCGGGTTGAACCGCTTCGGCCCAAAGGGCGCTGCGCAGCGCTCTGACCAGACGGGGTCGATGAGGATGTTCAGCCCACCGACCTGCAGGAGGAAACTCGCATGCCCCACCGCCACCATCCGCGCCGCTTCGCCCTCGACCCGCGCCGGCGGCACGTCGAGCGGCAGCGGGCTCGGCACGCGCGAAGGCCAGCGCTCCCGCTGCCCCGAGCGCTGCCATTCCCAGATCGCCCTCAGCGAGGCCGGCATCTCGCCGCCGGGGTTGAAGAAGCGGGTGCCGTCGAAATGGTCGGAGACCGGGCCGCGGCAGTAGGGATTGGCGAAGGGTTTCATGGAGGGCCTTAGGGATCGCCTGCTGAACATCGTGCGAGACGTCTAAAGATGGTGCCGCGCGGTGCGATCCGCAGGCGGCTTCAGATTTGCCACCGATCCCATTCGCGCACGGCCCTTCGTTTCGGTCGGCTTCGATGCCGCTCGAGTTCGGCGCGATCAAGGCCGACATCGATCAGCAGGCGGTCATCGAGCTTGTCGAGAACGTCCTCCAAAGCTCGCGCCTCGGCATCTAATCGCCAAAACCGTGCGTCGCGCCAATGCGCCACCCGCCGCCGCAATCCAAAAATGCTGCTGTACCATGCCATCGTCGATCCTCCGGCCGTCACCCTCGGAGCCGTGAAGGCATTTGACCAACGAGTTCCAGGCGGTCTAGTCATGACGAATACGAATACCGGGGGAGGGATACGACAGATGGCCAACGGACTCGACAGCGACCTCCTGCGCACCTTCGTCGCGGTTGCCGACACGTTGAACTTCACCCGTGCCGGCGAGATCGTTGGGCGGAGCCAGTCTGCCGTCAGTTTGCAGATCAAGCGGCTGGAAGATGTCGTGGGGTCCGTGCTGTTCGATCGCGGACCCCGAGGTGTGGCGCTGACGGCGCAAGCCGAAATGCTGCTCGCCAATGCGCGGCGGATCATTGCCCTGATCGACGAGACCGCTGCGGCGATGCCGCTTCGGCCGCTGAACGGCCCCGTTCGGATCGGGGTCCCGGAAGAGTACAGTCACACCCTCCTACCGAAGGCGCTTGGCGTGTTTGCCAAGCTGCATCCACTGGTCGAGGTGACGGTCAAGTACGGCCAGTCTGCGGCCCACCGGCTGGCTTTCGAGGCGGGCGATCTCGATCTTGCCGTGGTGTTCGAGCCCTCAGGCAGCGTCATGGCCGAGCCGTTGATGATCGACCCTACCGTCTGGGTGACGTCATCGGTGCATTGTATCCACGAGAACCGCCCCTTGCCTGTGGCTCTCAACGACACGCAAGGCTGGTGCCGGGCTGCGGCGCTCGCCTCGCTGCAGAAGTTGGCGGTGCCGTTCCGCATCGCCTACACCGCCGACACCAGTGGTGCACTGCAGGCTGCCGCGACCTGCGGCTTGGCGATCGCACCGCTGTCACGAAGTCATATTCCGCATCAGTGCCGCGAGTTGACGCTGGAGGAGGGGTTCGACGTCATTGATGCATCGAGTGTCGGCCTGCTGCAGAATGCCAACTCTCGCGCTTCTGCCGTCTCTGGCATGGCCGACGCAGTCCGCGATGCGTTTACTTTGAAGCTGGGGCTGTCCTAAGGTCCACGCGTGGGCAAGTTTGCCCAATGCGGCCGCGAGGGTATTGGTCAGGCTAGCAGCTGTAACCCATGCTTCTGCACGATCGCCAAGAGCTTGACCGCCGGGCCGCTTGGCTTCTTGGCACCGTTCTCCCATTTCTGGACCGTCGACGTGCTGGTGTTGAGGTAGCGCGCGAAGATCGGTTGGCTGACGTTCTGGCTTTCCCGAAGCGCCTTGATCTCGTCCGGCTCGAAGGTCGGGGGCACATCGATGCAAGTGGCGTCAAAGCTGCGAAGCGTGGCCTTGTCCATGGCCCCGACCGCATGCAGCGCCGTGGCGGACGCATGGATGGCCTCGAAGGCGTCCGACTTAAACTTCGTGGCCATTTTCGATTTCCTTCCAGTGACCGCTGTCGATCAGTTGCTGAACCTGAAGGGGAGCCAGGTTGCCATACGCCTTGGCCAGCGTGCGGAACGCTTGCAACTCTTCGCTGTCGATGTTCGCGCGATCGCTCTTCGCAAACAGATATTCAAAGACCCAGGATTCGCCCGCCCTTGCGAGGATGATGGCGCGAAGATGGTTGTCGTTCAGCCGCTTCTTGAAGACGCCGCCGCCCAGATCAACCGCTCGACCGCATGCGACCTCAGCGATCGCGCTTCCGAGCGCAGCGTCGGATACCCCTGCCTTGCGAGCAGCCTTGGCAAACCACTTCGTTTTAAAGATGCGCGGCCCCATAGAGTTGTATAGCACTGCGTCCTATGGAGGCCAAGATGTTGCCGTACCCCGCCCGCGCTTTTCTTGACCCTTCCGCCCAACCGTGCTTTACGTCTCCCAAATCCGCGACTGTCCGTCCGCGAGCCGCCGACCGTGCCCCTCCCGTCGACCCCGACGAGCCGCACGGAGGTCACCATCCGCCAGCGAGTGTCGCCCGCGGATGACGCTTTGCTTTGGGCTGTCGCGGGCGTTGCGGTTGCTGGTCCGTCACCACATTTCGCAAGCATTACCGGCTCCCCAGGATGCCGGCTTGCGAAGAGGACGGAAGGGAAGACATGTTCGACTCATTGCAGAACCGGCTCGGTTCGATCCTGAACGGCCTCACCGGCCGCGGCGCCTTGTCCAACGACGACGTGTCGGCGGCGCTGCGCGAGGTGCGCCGGGCGCTGCTCGAGGCCGACGTCGCGCTCGAAGTGGTCCGCTCCTTCACCGACAAGGTGCGCGAGAAGGCCGTCGGCGCGGAAATCCTGAAGTCGATCAAGCCCGGGCAGATGGTCGTCAAAATCGTCCATGACGAGCTGATCGCGATGCTCGGCCAGGACCAGGTCCCGGTGGATCTCAATGCGCCGTCGCCGGTGACGATCATGATGGTCGGCCTGCAGGGCTCGGGCAAGACCACGACGTCCGGCAAGCTCGCCAAGCGCCTGACCGAGAAGCAGCGCAAGAAGGTGCTGATGGCCTCGCTCGACACGCGGCGCCCCGCCGCGCAGGAGCAGCTGCGCATCCTCGGCGAGCAGACCGGCGTTGCGACGCTGCCGATCATCGCCGGCCAGGACCCGGTCGAGATCGCCAGCCGCGCCGCGCAGGCCGCGCGCCTCGGCGGCTACGACGTCCTGATCCTCGACACCGCCGGCCGCACCCATATCGACGAGCCGCTGATGCTCGAAATGGCCGAGATCAAGGCCCGTTCGGCGCCGCACGAGATCCTGCTCGTCGCCGACAGCCTGACCGGCCAGGACGCGGTGAACCTTGCGCGTTCCTTCGACGAGCGCGTCGGCATCACCGGCATCGTCCTCACCCGCATCGACGGCGATGGCCGCGGCGGTGCGGCGCTGTCGATGCGCGCAGTCACCGGCAAGCCGATCAAGCTGATCGGCACCGGCGAGAAGATGGACGCGCTGGAGGATTTCCATCCCTCCCGCATCGCTGACCGCATCCTCGGCATGGGCGACATCGTCTCCCTCGTCGAGCGCGCGGCCGAGAACATCGACGCGGAAAAGGCCGCGGCGATGGCCAAGAAGATGCAGTCGGGCAAGTTCGACCTGAACGACCTCGCCGACCAGATCCGCCAGATGCAGAAGATGGGCGGCATGGGCGGCATGATGGGCCTGATGCCCGGCATGGGAAAGATCAAGGACCAGGTCGCCGCCGCCGGCATCGACGACAAGCTGCTGAAGCGCCAGCTGGCGATCATCTCGTCGATGACCGCGGCCGAGCGCGGCAATCCCGATCTTCTGAAGCACAGCCGCAAGAAGCGCATCGCGGCCGGCTCCGGCACCTCCTCCGCCGACATCAACAAGCTTCTCAAGATGCACCGGCAGATGGCCGACGTCATGAAGTCGATGAACAAGGGCAAGGGCGGCATGATGGGCCAGCTGATGGGCGGCCTCGGCGCCAAGCTTGGCCTCGGCGGTGGTGCCGGCGGCATGGGCGGCATGCCGGACCTGTCCAAGATGGACCCGAAACAGCTCGAAGCCATGGCCAAGATGGCCCAGTCGGGCGGGATGCCCGGCATGCCGAAGGGCCTGCCGCCGGGTCTCGGCGGCGGCGGCGGATTGCCGGGCCTGCCCAGCGGCTTCCCAGGACTTCCGGGCCTTCCCGGCAAGAAGAAATAGCCGGTCTTTCCCGGTTTGCAGAACCTCTGAACCTAAAGAACTCAACGCAAGGAACCTAAAATGCCCCTGAAGATGCGTCTCGCCCGTGCCGGCTCCAAGAAGCGTCCCTACTACCACATCGTCGTCGCCGACGCCCGCTCGCCGCGCGACGGCCGCTTCGTCGAGACCCTCGGCTCGTGGAACCCGATGCTGCCGAAGGACGCCGCCCGCGTCACCCTGAAGGAAGACCGCATCAAGCATTGGCTCGGCGAGGGTGCCCAGCCGACCGACCGCGTGCTGCGCTTCCTCGACCAGGCGGGCATCGCCAACCGTCCCGAGCGCAAGAACGAGACCAAGGGCCTGCCGGGCAAGAAGGCGCAGGAGCGCATTGCCGAGCGCGAGCAGAAGGTGATCGACGCCCGCGAGCAGGCCGAGGCTGACGCCGCCGCCGCTGCCGAGGCTGCTGCTGCCGCGGCCGCTGCCGCCGAGGAAGCCAAGAACGCCCCGGCCGAAGAGGCCGCTGCCGAGGACGAGACCCCGGCGGCCTGATCGGCTTTGCCGGAAGGTTCTTTCGGCTGAAGGAAAAGTACGTGAGCGGCGCCTTCGGGCGCCGTTTGCTTTTGGAAGCTCAGTCGCCCGAGGACGCGGCATCCATCCGTGCGGCCAGCCGCAGGATCTCGTTCACCCGCTCTTCCCAGTCCGGGCTCTCCGCGAGATGATCGAGCAGATCGATGTCGAGGGCGAGTTCCACGCGCCGCTTGGGGCGTGCGAGGCGGATGTCGCGGCTCTCGTTGAATTCC
Organism: Mesocryomonas lacus; assembly: GCF_055730135.2. Classification (NCBI taxonomy): domain Bacteria; kingdom Pseudomonadati; phylum Pseudomonadota; class Alphaproteobacteria; order Hyphomicrobiales; family Aurantimonadaceae; genus Mesocryomonas; species Mesocryomonas lacus. The sequence continues at coordinate 172,886 of NZ_JBUZWE020000011.1, forward strand.
ATCGGCGGGTTGTCGGGGTCCGTCAGCGCCACGACGGTGATGCCGAGATCTTCCGCCCAGCTGATCTCGCCCAGCTGCCGGCTTGCCGTCTGCCGCGCCCGTGCGCGGGCATCAGCGTGACGCGAGGTCGTCGACATAGCGCCTTTTCTCCCTGGCATTGGCCTTGCGCAACGAAATGATCCTCGTCTGCCCGGCGCGGCCGGCGCAGCCAAGGCAGCACGATCATGCCGATTTCCGGCCCTCGGTGGCAACGCCGACTTGACGAGCCGGACAACTCCTCGCAGACGTTCGCTCTCGCCTTACAAGCCCCGTCATCCTCGATCGGATTGCCCCGTGCCAGACGCCAAGTTCCCGAAAAACCCCATCCTGCTCGGCGTCGTCGGCGGGGCGCACGGGATCAAGGGGGAGGTGCGGATCAAGTCCTTCACCGAGAACCCGGTCGACATCAAGGCCTATGGGCCGCTCGTCGACGCGAAGGGCAACACCTATACGATCCGCTCCGCGCGCATCCAGAAGAACGTCGTGGTGGTGACGATCAACGAGATCTCCGACCGCAACGGCGCTGAACTCCTGAACGGCACCGAGCTCTTCGTCGACCGCAGCGCGCTGCCGGAGGACGATGCGGATGCCTTCTACCAGTCCGACATGGTCGGCATGACCGTCGAGACGACGGACGGGCAGCCGGTCGGCACCGTCATCGCATTCCATGATTTCGGTGCCGGCGAGGTGGTCGAAATCAAGCCAGAGCGCGGCTCCTCGGTGATGATCCCGTTCTCGGAGGCCGCCGTGCCCGAGATCGACGTCGAGCGCCGGGTGATGATCGTCGAGCCGCTGGCGGCCGGCCTCGTCTCGACCCCGGACGAGGACGAGGCGGAGGCGCGCGCCGCGGCGGAGCAGGAGGAGAAGTGAGCTTTCGCGCCACCGTCCTGACGCTCTACCCCGAGATGTTTCCGGGGCCGCTCGGCGTGTCGCTCGCGGGGCGAGCGCTGGAGCGCGGCGACGTGACGCTCGACACCGTGCAGATCCGCGACTTCTCGGTCGGCCGCAACCGCATGGTCGACGACACGCCGTCCGGCGGCGGCGCCGGCATGGTGCTGCGCGCCGACGTGCTCGGCAAGGCGATCGACCACGCCACCCCCGAGGGTGACACGCGCCCGCGCCTCCTCATGAGCCCGCGCGGCCGGCCGCTCACGCAAGGTTTTGTCCGTGAGCTCTCCGCCGGCCCCGGCGTGGTGATCGTCTGCGGCCGCTTCGAGGGCGTCGACGAGCGGGTGATCGAGGGGCGGGGCCTCCTGGAGGTGTCGATCGGCGACTACATCCTCTCCGGCGGCGAACTCGGCGCGCTGGTGCTGCTCGATGCCGTGGTGCGGTTGCTGCCGGGCGTCATGGGCAATGCCCAGTCCGGCGAGACCGAAAGTTTCGAGACTGGCATGCTGGAGCACCCCCACTACACCCGCCCGGCGGAATGGGAGGGGCGCAGTATTCCCGCGGTGCTGACCTCGGGCGACCACGGCGCGGTCGAGCGCTGGCGGCGTGCGGAGGCCGAGCAGCTGACGCGGGCGCGGCGGCCGGATCTGTTGGAGGGCTGAGGCGGCTTGAGGGCGGTGGCGGTCGGGCGGTCAGCCTGCGCTCAGGGGCCATGCCTTTGCGCTATATGACTGGCAGCCGGGCGCTCCTGTCCGCGCTTGACGGCGCCCCCCTCTGGCCTGCCGGCCATCTCCCCCACAAGGAGGGAGATCGGCAGCTGCGACGCCGGCGACCATCCGATCTCCCCACCCGTGGGGGAGATGGCCGGCAGGCCAGAGGGGGGCACGCTGCCGCAACGCCGGACGAACGCCGCCGCACTGTTGGCCGAACCCCGCCGAACCACCGGACCAACCCCGCCGCACCGCTCCATCCCACCCATCCTCCCCCCGCCGCAACGGCGCGAGATTTCCCGTCCCGCCCAACTCGACAAACCGCCCCCTTCCGTGTAAGGCACCCGCGTTCCTCAGAATAACTTGACCGTATCGACGGCCATGACCGGGACACCCGGCATGAAACAAAGAGAGGCTCACGCCCATGAACATCATTGCTGAACTGGAAGCTGCTGAGGTCGCGCGCATTGCGGCAGTCCGCACCATCCCGACCTTCTCCCCTGGCGACACGCTGCGCGTCAACGTCCGCGTCACCGAAGGCACCCGCACCCGCGTGCAGGCCTATGAGGGCGTCTGCATCGGCCGCGCCGGCGCCGGCATCCAGGAAAACTTCACCGTCCGCAAGATCTCCTACGGCGAGGGCGTCGAGCGCGTCTTCCCGATGTACTCGCCGATGCTCGAGAGCGTCGAAGTGGTCCGCCGCGGCCGCGTCCGCCGCGCCAAGCTCTATTACCTGCGCGATCGCCGCGGCAAGTCGGCCCGTATCGTCGAGGCCACCAACGTGCGCGCGCGCAAGCTGAACGATGACGCCCGCCAGATCGTCATCAACGAGAAGGCCAAGGCCGACGCCGTGAAGGCCGAAGCCCGCCAGGCGACGCTCGATGCGGCTGCCGCCGAGGCCAACGCCAAGGAAGCCGCTGCCGCCGAGGCCGCTGCCGCCAAGGACAGCGCCGCCGAGTAAGATCGGCACCGTTCGAAACGACCTTGAAAAGCGGCCTCCGGGCCGCTTTTTTTATGCCGGGTTTTGGGGAGGATCGACATGGATGCGTTTGCTGCGGCCAATCTCAGGAACTGGGACGAGCGGGCGGGACTCCACGCCAGCGACACCACCGGCTCCTACCGCATACCCGCGGTGCTGGCCGGCGGGTCGAGCCTCCACGCCATCGAGGCGTCCGAGATCGGCGATCTCGCAAACCGCGACGTCGTCCACCTGCAATGCCATATCGGCCTCGACACGCTGTCGCTGAAGCATCTTGGCGCCGCCTCCGTCACCGATCTCGACTTCTCGCCGGCCGCGATCGCCGCCGCCCGCGATTTTGCCGCGCGGGCGGGTACGCAGGCCCGGTTCGTCGAGGCATCGGTCGATGCGGCGGTCGAGGTCCTGGGCGCCGCCCAATACGACATCGCCTTCGTCACCTGGGGCGCCATCAACTGGCTGCCTGATCTCGGTACGTGGGCGCGCGTCGTTTCGGCCGTGCTGCGGCCGGGCGGCAAACTCTATCTGCTGGAGAGCCATCCGGTGATGAACCAGATGGTGGCCGAAGACGGGCGGTTGTACGTCGGCTTCGACTGGCAGACGCCGCCGTCGGCGCCGCTCGCCTTTGACGAAGCGACCACCTACACCGGCGACACGCGGCCAATCCAGAACACCCGCAACTATGAATGGCTGCACCCCATCAGCGAGGTCGTTGGCAGCGTGCTCGGCGCGGGCCTTCGGCTGGATTTCCTGCACGAGCACGACCAGATCGCCTGGCGCGCCTTCCCCGGCATGGTCGAGACCGGCGAGGACCTCTTCAGCCTCCCCGACGGCATGCCGAAAATCCCGCTCGCCTTCTCGCTGCAGGCGACAAAGCCCGCCTGAAGCACCGTAAGACCGGCGGGTTTCGGCAGCGGGCTGATGCCCGACGGCTGCCGCGCCGAGCGTTGCAATCCTCAACCCTCGTCATCCTCGGCCGCAGGCCGGGGATCCATGCCGCCGCGCTATCGGCTCCGCTTCGGACGAGGAAGAACTTTCCTTCACCGCCGAACCCTCTTTCAGGCCCCGGCATGCGTCCCCGCGCTTCGCGCGAGGATGACGAATTTGGGAGGCCGCGACCGCGTCCGCTGCGCTTCGACCCGCTCCAGTTCACCAGATTATCGAAGTGTCCGGCGTGAAAAAAACCGGCCGCCTTTCGGCGACCGGTCTCTGTTGTACTTGAAGCGAAGTTAGCGCGACTTCTTGTAGAGCTTTGACGCGATTTCGAACATTTCCTCCGGCGCGTAGTCCGGGGTGAAGGCCGAGGGGACGCCGGTCAGCTGGTGGATCTTGCCGCCTTCCGGATGGCCCTCGACGACCTCGAGCTCGCCCTGGGGGTCGCCCGGCAGCGCCATTTCGCCATTTCCCCAGATGCCCGCCATGTCCTTGTAGTCGTTCGGCGAGAACGTGTAGAGGCGGCGGTGCGAGCCCTCGTCGAGGTACTTCTGGCATTCTGGGATCTTCGACAGGTCGATGTTCGGCGTCGGCAGGAAGTCCTTGATTTTCACGCCGGTGATCTTCTCCAGCGCCAGCGCGTAGGCATGCGCGTGTACCGAGCCGCGCACCAGGAGATAGCCGCAGACTTCGCGGCCGGTCGGGTCGGTCAGCGTCTCGTAGACCCGCAGCTTGTGCAGCCGCGCGCCGCATTCGAGGTGGAAGTTGTGCAGCAGATCGACCACCACATTGCCGGTGGTGGTGATGAAGTCGTTGTTCCACGACGCACCGTTCGAGTTAACGGGCATCGCGCCGCCGGCGCCAGAGAGGAAGGCGGCGGCCAGCCGGATGTCCTTCATGTCTTCGAAGGGCGCGCCGGAGATGTCGCCGCCATCGCCCATGTCGCCGTCCTTCTTGTCCGGCCCGTTGTTCAGCATGGCGACACCGTTCGAGACGAGCTCAACATGGCCGAGCTCTTCGGCGGTGATCGAGGCGACGAGGCTGTAGAACGGCTTCAGCTTGTCTTTGGAGCGGAAGTTGAAGCTCTGGAACATGTAGTTGCCGAGCGTCGACATCTCGCCGTACTTGCCGCCGAGCAGTTCCTGCAGCGCTGCCGCCGCATTCGGATCCGCCCGCTTCGGCGCCGGCAGTTCGGCCTGTAGCTTATCGATGCGCATGAACATGGGAGATCTCCAGGTGGGGAATGACTGAGGTCAATCCCGGCTTGGAGCGGCCGTTCCCAAATAACGGCGCGGTTCAGACTAACGAGCGTTATCGCACAAAGTATCTCATCCGTTGTTGTGCTTGAGTTTGTCTGAGATCGCGACCGCATCGCGTCGCGATGACATGACCATCTCCGTAGTCGGTGCCGAGTAACATTTGTTGTCGGAAGCGTTCGCTCGCTCGATTTACGTTTCGCACCGCGCGGTTGATTCCCTGTCCATGTCATACGCATGCAGGCTCGTGAAAGCCGGTAGCCATCCCTCCCGCCTGATCATCCAAAGCTCATATGTCGGCGCGAACTGGTCCGTCTCATTCAGTGCTCCAAGACTGACCTCGACCTCGTCGCCGCTGCGCCCGAACACGGACGAGCCGCATTCCGGGCAGAACGACCGTCCTTTGAACGCCCGCGTTTCGCCCGTGATGGTCACCGCGTCCGCCGGGAAGATGGCCGAGGCGTTGAACAGCGAGCCGGACTGCTTGCGGCAGTCGAGGCAGTGGCAAACGCCGACGCGATACGGCTCTCCCGTCGCGGTAATGCGGACGTTGCCGCAGAGACATCCGCCGGTGACCTGATTCATGCTGCGTTTCCTCCCGCCACCACCATCGGTACCACAATTAAGCCAGCCACCTTGCCCGGCCAGCTTTGGAATGGCTCCATTGTCTTGGACCCCGCAGATTGCTATTTTGGCGCCATGCATCCGGTCCGCTCCACTTCCGCTGTTCTGCCGACGACGCTGGGCTTTTCCCCGCTCGACGACCGCACGCGGCTGCCCGGCCGGTTCTTCTATCGGTTGATCGACGGCATCGGCCTACGGGTCTGAACGCGTCCCGCGGGCGTCAAAGCCCGCGTCTTCACCCGATAGGCCCTGCCGGCGCGCCGGCTCTCCAGGATATTTCCATGACCGCCAAACCCCGCACCCTCTATGACAAGATCTGGGACGACCACCTCGTCGACGAGCGCGACGGCAGCGCGCTGATCTACATCGACCGCCATCTCGTGCACGAGGTGACGAGCCCGCAGGCCTTCGAGGGCCTGCGCATGACCGGGCGCAAGGTCCGCCATCCCGAGAAGACGCTGGCCGTGGTCGACCACAACGTCTCGACCGCCCCCGACCGCTCGCTCGGCATCAAGAACCCCGAGAGCCGGCTGCAGGTCGAGACGCTGGCGATGAACACCGAGGCCTTCGGGATCGAGTATTACGCGCAGACCGACAGGCGGCAGGGCATTGTCCACATCATCGGTCCCGAGCAAGGTTTTACGCTGCCCGGCATGACCATCGTCTGCGGCGACAGCCATACCTCGACGCACGGCGCTTTCGGGGCGCTGGCGCATGGCATCGGTACGTCCGAGGTGGAGCACGTGCTGGCCACCCAGACGCTGATCCAGGCGAAGGCGAAGAACATGCAGGTGGTCGTCGACGGCGTGCTGCCGCCCGGCGTCACGGCCAAGGACATCATCCTCGCCATCATCGGCCAGATCGGCACCGCCGGCGGCACCGGCTACGTCATCGAATATGCCGGCGAGGCGATCCGCGCGCTGTCGATGGAAGGGCGGATGACCATCTGCAACATGTCGATCGAGGCGGGCGCCCGCGCCGGCCTGATCGCGCCGGACCAGACGACGTTCGACTACGTGGAAGGCCGTCCGCGCGCGCCGAAGGGCGAGAACTGGACGAAGGCCGTGGAGTACTGGAAGACGCTCGCGAGCGACGAGGGCGCGCATTTCGATGCCGTCGTCCGTCTCGATGCGGCGAACCTGCCGCCGATCGTCTCCTGGGGCTCCTCGCCCGAGGACGTCGTCAGCGTCGATGGCGTGGTGCCCGATCCCGAGGCCATCGAGGACGAGAACAAGCGCGCCTCCAAGCACCGCGCGCTGGAGTATATGGGCCTGACGCCCGGCACGAAGATGACCGACATCGCCGTCGACCGCGTCTTCATCGGTTCCTGCACCAATGGCCGCATCGAGGACTTGCGGGCCGTCGCCGGCATCGTCGAGGGCCGCACCGTGGCCTCGACCGTCTCGGCGATGATCGTGCCGGGCTCGGGCCTCGTGAAGGAGCAAGCGGAGAAGGAAGGTCTCGACCGGATCTTCATCGCCGCCGGCTTCGACTGGCGCGAGCCGGGCTGCTCGATGTGCCTCGGGATGAACGAGGACCGCCTCTCGCCGGAGGAGCGCTGCGCCTCGACCTCGAACCGCAACTTCGAGGGCCGCCAGGGCTTCAAGGGCCGCACCCACCTCGTCTCGCCCGCCATGGCGGCGGCGGCGGCGATCGCCGGTCACTTCGTCGACGTGCGCGGCTGGAAGTAGCCGATCCCGGTGGTGGCGCACCAGCGCCGCCGCCCCTGACGGCCTTTACGGCGGCGCACCAGCGCCGCCACCTCTTACGGCCTCTACGGCGGCGCCAGCGCCGCCACCTTTCCGGCGCTGCTTCGATGCGGCCGATCGACGCTTCGCGCTTGACCCTCAAGGCGATCCGGGCGAGATCGCTCGCATGGAAACCTTGCCGCTCCCGGACATCGACATCCAGCTCCTCCGCCTGAAGGATGCGCGCGATCTCGCGCCACTGCTCGCGGACTATGTGCAGGCGGTGTTTCGCGGCGCGCCCGGCGCGCCCGACAAGGTCTATGCCGAGCAGCTGCTGCAGGACCGGACGGCGGAGATTCTCGGCGCGCGGCTCGACGGCGAGCTCGTCGGCTTTCTCGTGTTCTACGACCTGCCGGACCCCTGGACCGGCATGCGCTCCGGCCTTGCCGACCACATCTTCGTCCACCACAAGCACCGCCGGAAGGGCATCGCCAAGGCGATGGTCGATCTCCTCGCCGAGGCCTCGGACACCCGCGGCTGGTCGAAGCTCGTGCTGCACGCGCCGCGCAACCCGGAAAACGGCCGCCAGCTCTACGAACGCATCGCCGAGCCGGCGGACTGGTCGAGCTACGTCATCCGCTTCGACGACCGCTGACGGCCGGCGCCGGCAGGCGACATCTTGACGCCCTCCCAGACGGGAAGGCAGCCCAAAGGCGGGTAAATCGATTCAGGTCGATACCGCCGGCATTCTTGATTAGAATGGCTCTTGCTTTCGCAAGTGCGATACGCCTTTTACGACCTATACATTACCGGCGCCCGGGACATTGTTTCACGTGAGACACCGACGGGCTACCGGACAGGAGGCAGATTTGTCCGAGTTGAAATCCGCAAGGCCGCTGTCGCCGCATCTGTCGATCTACCGGTTCCGGCCGACCATGGCGATGTCGATATTGCACCGCATCACCGGCGCCGCGCTCTATGTCGGCACGCTGCTGGTGGTCTGGTGGCTGGTCGCGGCCGCGAGCGGTCCGGAACATTTCGCCACGGCCTCCTGGTTCTTCGGCTCCTTCCTCGGCCGTCTTATCCTCTTCGGCTACAGCTGGGCGCTGCTGCAGCACATGGCCGGCGGCATCCGCCACTTCATCTGGGATACCGGCCACGGTCTCGACAAGGAAACCTCGACCAAGCTCGCGCTGGCGACGCTCGGTTTCTCCCTCGTCCTCACCGCGATCCTCTGGATCGCCGTCATCGTTATCTGAGGGGTACACCGATGAAAATGCGCACCGATCTCGGCCGCGTCCGCGGCCTCGGCTCCGCCAAGGAAGGCACCGGGCATTTCTTCACCCAGCGCCTGACCGGCATCGCCAACCTCTTCCTCATCACCGCTTTCGTCATCTTGCTGATCGCCTTGCACAACGGCACCTATGCCGACGTGCGCATCGCCTTCACCAACCCGCTGGTCGGGCTGATCATGGCGCTGGTCGTCGTCTCCGGTGCCGTGCACATGCGCATCGGCATGCAGGTGATCATCGAGGACTACGTGCATGGCGGCTTGCGCGTCATTCTGCAGATCCTCAACACCTTCTTCGCGATCCTCGTGGCGGCCGCCAGCCTGTTCGCGATCGTCAAGCTGAGCTTTGGAGCCTGACCCATGGCCGAGACCCACAAGAACGCCCCCGCCCCAGAAGGCCAGCCGCACCGCGGTGCCGGCCCAGGCATCAACGGTAAGGCCTACACCTTCACCGACCACAGCTTCGACGTCGTCGTCGTCGGCGCCGGTGGCGCGGGCCTGCGCGCGACACTCGGCGCCGCCCAAGCCGGGCTGAAGACTGCTTGCATCACCAAGGTGTTCCCGACCCGCTCGCACACCGTCGCGGCCCAGGGCGGAGTCGCCGCCTCGCTCGGCAACATGGGCGCCGACAACTGGCGCTGGCACATGTACGACACCGTCAAGGGCTCGGACTGGCTGGGCGACCAGGACGCGATCGAATACTTGGTGCGGGAAGCGCCGAAGGCGGTCTACGAGCTCGAGCATTTCGGCGTGCCGTTCTCGCGCACCGAAGACGGCAAGATCTACCAGCGGCCTTTCGGCGGCATGACCACCGATTTCGGCAACGGCCCGCCGGCCCAGCGCACCTGCGCTGCCGCCGACCGGACCGGCCACGCGATCCTCCACACGCTTTACGGCCAGTCGCTGCGCTATTCCTCGGAATTCTTCATCGAGTATTTTGCGATCGACCTGATCATGGACGAGGAAGGCGCCTGCGTCGGCGTCGTCGCGCTCTGCCTCGACGACGGCACGCTGCACCGCTTCCGCGCCAAGAAGACGATCCTCGCCACCGGCGGCTACGGCCGCGCCTACTTCTCGGCGACCTCCGCCCATACGTGCACCGGCGACGGCAACGCCATGGTGCTGCGCGCCGGCCTGCCGCTGCAGGACATGGAGTTCGTGCAGTTCCACCCGACCGGCATCTACGGCGCCGGCTGCCTGATCACCGAGGGCGCACGCGGCGAGGGCGGCTACCTCACCAATTCCGAAGGCGAGCGCTTCATGGAGCGCTACGCCCCCTCCGCCAAGGACCTTGCCTCGCGCGACGTCGTCTCCCGCTCGATGACGATGGAAATCCGCGACGGCCGCGGCGTCGGCAAGAACAAGGACCACATCTTCCTGCATCTCGACCATCTCGATCCGAAGATCCTGCACGAGCGCCTGCCGGGCATCTCGGAATCGGCACGGATCTTCGCCGGTGTCGACGTCACCAAGGAGCCGATCCCGGTGCTGCCGACCGTCCACTACAACATGGGCGGCATCCCGACGAACTATCACGGCGAGGTCCTGACTAAGAAGGACGGCAATGCCGATACCGTGGTGCAGGGCCTGATGGCGGTGGGCGAGGCGGCTTGCGTCTCGGTGCACGGCGCCAACCGGCTCGGCTCCAATTCGCTGATCGACCTCGTGGTGTTCGGCCGCGCGGCGGGCCTGCGCTGCGCCGAGACCGTGCAGGCCGGCGCCTCCCAGGCGCCGCTGCCGGCCAATGCCGGCGAGAACTCGCTCGCCCGGCTCGACCGCTTCCGCTACGCCAAGGGCTCGACCTCGACGGCGGACCTCCGCGACGAGATGCAGCGCACGATGCAGTCGAACTGCGCCGTGTTCCGCACCGGCGAGATCCTCGAAGAGGGCCACCAGAAGATCCACCAGGTCTGGAATGCCTCCGACGACGTCAAGATCACCGACCGCTCGCTGATCTGGAACACCGACCTCATCGAGACCATGGAATACGACAACCTGATCAGCCAGGCGGTCGTCACCATGGACTCGGCCCTTGCCCGCCAGGAATCGCGCGGCGCCCATGCCCGCGAGGATTTCCCGGACCGCGACGACGCCAACTGGATGAAGCACACGCTGTCGTTCTGCGACACCGAGGCGAAGACCGTCTCGCTGGAAGACCGGCCGGTGCATACCTACACGATGTCGAACGAGATCGAGTACATCCAGCCGAAGAAGCGGGTTTACTAAGCGCCCAGCCAAGGGCAGCACAGGACGGGTGAAAAGTGCGGGGCGATTGTACACAATGATTGTGTGCAATCGCCCTTTGCGTTTCAGGCCTTACGGGACCGCGTCGAACAGCACGCGGTTGACGGTCACACGGTTCGGCTCGTCGCCCTTGCCGCGGATGATGGCGTAGATCACGTCCTTCTGCGACCGGTCCCAGGCAATGCCCTGGCCGTGGTTGTCGAGCGGGACGGTGCCGACCCAGTCGAGCACCGGACCCATTTCCGGCAGCTGCATGACATAGGCTTCCGCGGGGTCGTGGCCGGAGAGGTAGAGCTTGCCGTCCGGGCCCCACGAGCCGCCGGAGTTCGACATGTCCTCGAACTTCTCGACGACGGCCTCGGGGATCGTCCACTGCTCCACCGGCTGCCAGTCGGCGTCGAAGCGGACGATCTGGGTGTTGTACTTGTTGCCGTAGGCGATCGGGCTCTTGTCGAAGACGCGGTTGTAGTTGGCAAAGCCGCCGTACCATTGGCCATCCGGTCCCTTGTCGACCCAGGTGAACGAGCCGATCTGGATGCCGAAGGAATGGGTCGCGACGTGGGTCAAGGTCGCGGCGTCGAAGATCTCGAGCGAACTCGCCATCGGCCATTCCGGATAGTTGGAATGGGCGAGGTAGATCCGGCCGTCGACCACCGCTGCGCTGTCGAAATGCTGGATCGGGCCGCCTTTCGGTCGTTCCCAGGTCTTCACCAGCTTCTGCGTCCGCTTGTCGTATTTGGCGATCGTGCGGTTGTCGATCGCATAGAAGAAGTCGGCGTCGACGGCGACCGCCTGGTTGGCTTCCGGCACGGCGTAGGAGGCGATGCTTTCCGAACGCATCTGCGGCGGTTCGTCGGCGGCGAAGGCCGTGCCGGTGAGGGCGACAAGGCCGACACAGGCAAGGGTGCGAAGGCAAGCGGGGGTCATGTCGGCACTCCGGGGCGGGATCGGTAAGCCTGACTGTCTAGGCCTACGCGATGAAGCGCCCGTGACAGGCAGCGCGGTATGCCGCAGTCTTCAGGGCGCGGGACCTATACGTGGGACCTCGCCAAGCCGCTGCCATGGCGCTAGGTCTCGTGACGGGACACCGGCCAAACGGCTCTTCAAGCAGCCGACGATATCCTTGGGAGAATTTCATGCCTTCATTCATCCGCGCCGGACTGCCGGCCCTCTTCGCGCTCGGGCTGGCCATGCCGGCCCTGGCGCAGACCGCTCCGACGGCACCGATGGCGCCAGCCGCCGCGCCCGCGACCCCCGGCGCCGCGCCGGTGACCCCAGGCGCTGCGGCGGCGACACCAGGCGCTGCGCCAGCGACTCCAGGCGCCGCGCCGGCAAAGCAGTTCGAGATCCCGCGGGCGGGCGACAAAGCGACGCAGATCGAGCTGATCACCGGGCTGTGCGGCATCCAGATGAAGGAGATGTCGAAGGAGGCCTGCCACTGCCTCGCCGAGCAGACGCTGACCGGACTGTCCGATCCGCAGCGCGACTATCTCATCGCCACCGTCGTCGCGCCGCCGGTCGCCGACCGCATGCTGGCGGATGGCCGCGTCGGCCAGCCGGACCAGGGCGTGATCTTCGACTTTATCAGCAAGACGGCCGATTCCTGCGCCACCGGCAAGTTCGTCGCCAAGCCGGATGCGGCCGCCAAGCCCGCGATGCCGGCGGCGCCAGCCGTGCCGATGACGCCGGCAACCCCGGCCGTCCCCGTCAAACCCGCGCCGTAACGGGGAGGCAATCGGCCGCCCCCGATTAAATCGGTTCGCACGCGGATCGCGCCATGGGCTCCGGAAAAGCCCATGGCCGTAAGGGCCTTACAGCGGATTCCTCGCTGGTGTTTTGCAGTGCACGCTCTTATATCTGCATCGATTCCAAACTGGCACCGGATCCCGTCATGGTCGAGCTCACCCTCCCGAAGAATTCCCGGATCTCCAAGGGCAAGGTCTGGCCGAAACCGGAAGGGACGAAGAACGTCCGCGAGTTCGGCATCTACCGCTGGTCGCCCGACGACGGCGAGAACCCGCGGCTCGATACGTTCTACGTCGATCTCGACGATTGCGGCCCGATGGTGCTCGACGCGCTCTTGTGGATCAAGAACAAGGTCGACTCGACGCTGACGCTGCGCCGCTCCTGCCGCGAGGGCATTTGCGGCTCCTGCGCCATGAACATCGACGGCTCCAACACGCTCGCCTGCACCAAGGGCATGGACGAGGTGAAGGGCGCCATCAAGGTCTACCCGCTGCCGCACATGCCGGTGATCAAGGACCTCGTGCCGGATCTCTCGGTGCCCTATGCCCAGCTGCGCTCTATCGAGCCCTGGCTGCAGACCGAGACGCCGGAGCCGGAGAAGGAGTGGAAGCAGAGCCACGACGACCGCGCCAAGCTCGACGGTCTCTACGAGTGCATCCTCTGCTTCTGCTGCCAGACCTCGTGCCCGTCCTACTGGTGGAACGGCGAGCGCTATCTCGGCCCGGCCGTGCTGCTGCAGGCCTATCGCTGGCTGATCGACAGCCGCGACGAGGCGACGGGCGCCCGGCTCGACGAGCTGGAGGACCCGTTCCGGCTCTACCGCTGCCACACCATCATGAACTGCACGCAGTCCTGCCCGAAGGGGCTGAACCCGGCGAAGGCCATCGCCGAGATCAAGAAGATGATGGTCGAGCGCCGCGTCTGATCGCCGCGGCGAGCGTCCCGTTCCCGAGGGAGAGCGGGGTGCATCTGGCACGAGGGGAGGCGGCTTTGCATGGCTGGCTCCCGGGTGGGTGAGGAACCAGCAGGGGGTTGATCGGTTTAGCGGGGGAAGGCGCCCGCCATCGGCAAGACCGACGGCACTGGCGCTCAGATCCATCATCCGAGAGGACCCACCGTGGCCAAGTCTCCCACCGTCATGCTTCACCCGACCAAGAATCCGCAGAAAGAAAACGTCCGGGGCGCCATGGTCGCGCTGCTGCAGAAGCACCTTGGCACCGCGATCGACCTGTCCTACCAGGCCAAGCAGGCGCACTGGAACGTGAAGGGCATGAACTTCATCGCCGTACACAAGCTGTTCGACGAACAGCATGAGGCGGTCGAAGCCTATGTCGACCTCATCGCCGAGCGCCTCACCGGCATGGGCGGCCAGGCCCAGGGCACCGTGCAGGCTGCAGCCGGCAACACGATCCTGCCGCCCTATGCGCTGGACATCGTGAAGTCGGAAGATCACCTGCGTCGCCTGTCGGATTCCTACGCTGCCTGGAGCGCGGCGCTGCAGGAAGGCATCAGCGAGGCAGACGAGGCCGGCGACGACCTGACCGCCGACCTCCTCACTGAGATTGGCCGCGGCATCAACACGGGGCTCTACTTCCTGGAAAGCCACTTCCAGGTCGAGGATGCCGGTCATTCGACCTGAGGCTTTCGGCAGTCTAGCTTTGAGAGGGCGGCGCGACAGCGTCGCCCTTTCTGCGTTTGAGGGGGATGCGATGACCGGCAGCAGGGGCGTATGACGCGAATTGTTCTCGTCGGCTGTGGCCATGCCCATCTCGCTGTCCTTGGCTACGCAAAGGCCTTCAGGGCGCTTGGGATCGAGCTGGTGCTGATCGATCCCGGCCGGTTCTGGTACTCCGGCCGCGGCAGCGGCATCCTCGGCGGGCGTTTCGACGCGGAAGCCGCGAGCCTCGATCCTTTCCGCCTGGCAAAGGCTTGTGGGGCGGACCTCATCGCGGACCGCGTCGTCGGGCTCGATCGTGCGGCCCGGACGTTGCTTCTAGCGGCCTCTCCGCCCGTCCCCTACGACTTCGTTTCCTTCGCCATCGGCAGCACGGTCCGTAAACCCCAGCCCTTCGAGGGCGTCGCCACTGCCGCAGTGAAGCCGATCGGCGGCCTGCCGGCGTTGCGCGAGGAGATTGCGGCAACATCAGGTGCGTCGCGGGTGCTCATGGTGGGCGGGGGCGCGACCGGCTGCGAGATCGCCGGCAACCTTCTCCACCTCGCCGCCACCCGTGGGATCAGGCTGTCGGTGACGCTGGTCACGGCAGAGGCGAGCCTCCTGCCGCAGGCGCCAGGCTTTCTCGGTCGGGCGGCGCTGGCGAGCCTCGAGAGGCGGGGGGCCGTCGTCCATCGCGGCAGCGCCGTCGCAGAGGCGTCGGCGGGATCGCTGCGCCTTGCTTCGGGCGTGGTGCTCGGCTTCGATCGGCTGATCCTGGCGACAGGGCTCGTCGCGCATCCTCTGACGGGAATGCTGGGCCTTCCCGTGGGCGATGGCCTTCTGGTCGAACCGACGCTGCAGTCGGTCGGCGACCCCCGAATTTTTGCCGCCGGTGACTGTGCCGGGATCGTCGGCTGTCCCTTGCCGAAGCTCGGCGTCTACGGCGTGCGCGCCGGGGCCGTGCTGGCGGAAAACCTCCTCGCCGCCGCCGAAGGCAAGGCGCTCTCGCGCTACCGGCCGCAGCGACGGGCGCTGTCGATCGTCGATCTGGCGGACGGCCAGGGGCTGGCGATGCGGGGTGGCCTCGGATGGCGCGGACGGTCTGCGCTGTCGCTGAAGCACTGGCTGGACCAGCGCTTCCTCGACCGCTACCGCCGGCTCTACGAAAGCGCGAGCCCGACGTAAAAAGCCTCAGCATGAAAAAGGCCCGACCGTCGCCGGCCGGGCCTTTGTGTCTGACGTGAGAGCAGGGCGCCTCAGATGGTCTGGCCGGTCTTCTTCCAGTCGGCGACGAAGGTCTCGAGGCCCTTGTCGGTCAGCGGATGCTTGACCAGCGCCTTCAGCGTCGAGGTCGGCACGGTCGCGACGTCGGCACCGATCAGCGCGGCTTCGCGGACATGGTTCAGCGTCCGGATCGAGGCGGCGAGGATCTGCGTGTCGAAGTCGTAATTGTCGAAGATGCGCCGGATGTCGGCGATCAGCTCCATGCCGTTGATGTTGATGTCGTCGAGCCGGCCGATGAACGGCGAGACGTAGGTCGCACCGGCCTTGGCTGCGAGCAGCGCCTGAGTGGCGGAGAAGCAGAGCGTGACGTTGGTCTCAAAACCTTCGTCGGTCAGGTGCTTGCAGGCCTTCAGGCCGTCGAGCGTCAGCGGCAGCTTGATGCAGACATTGTTGGCGATGCCCGCGAGGATCTTGCCTTCGCGGATCATTTCGTCGGCGGTGAGGGCCGATACCTCGGCGGAAACCGGCCCGTCGACGGCGTCGCAGATCTCGGCGATGAGGTCCATCATCGGCCGACCGGCCTTCAGCACCAAAGAGGGGTTGGTGGTCACGCCATCGATCAGGCCAGCTTCGTTCATTTCCCGGATTTCGCCGATGTCGGCCGTGTCCACGAAGAATTTCATCGCTTTTGTCCTTCCTTGCGCCGGCGGTGCCCCGCCTCTGGCGTGGTGATATCGCAACTCGGGGACCGGGTCACCACGTAAGGCTTTCCATTGCCCGGCTTCCGGCCCGTGGGCCCGCCCATGGCCAGCGCCTGCTACCGCCTTCGGCGCGACCCGTCTATGTCAGAACCCCACCCAGCCGAATCGGATCCATGTCCCGAGTGAGTTCCCCCCTGACCGGCCAGCTGTTTGACATCCGGTCGGTGCCGGTTCTGGTGCCGCTGCCGACGCCGCGGCCCTATTCCTACGCCGTGCCGGAGGGAATGCTGGTGGTGCCGGGCTCGATCGTGCAGGTGCCGCTCGGGCCGCGGCAGGTCGCCGGGATCGTCTGGGACGACGCGCCAGATTCGTCGACCCTCGACCCCGGCAAGCTCAGGGCGATCACCCACGTCTTCGACTGCCCGCCGCTCGATGCCGCCATGCGCCAGTTCATCGACTGGGTGGCGGACTACACGCTGTCACCGCCGGGGCTGGTGGCACGCATGGCGCTGCGGGCGCCGGCGGCCTTCGACCCGGAGCCGTGGATCGAGGGCATGGCCCTGACCGGCACCGTGCCGGAGCGGATGACCGGCGCCCGCCAGCGGGTGCTGGATGCGGCCGGGGACGCGCCGGCCTGGTCGCGCTCAGGGCTTGCGCATGCCGCCGGCGTCTCGGTCTCGGTCGTCGAGGGGCTGATGAAGCTCGGGGCGTTCGAAACCGTCCGACTGCCGCCGCCCCCGGCGGTGGCCGAACCGGACCTTGGCTTCGGCCGTGCCGATCTCGGCGGCGACCAGATTGAGGCGGCCAGGACGCTGGTCGAGACCGTCAAGGCAGGCGGCTTCTCCGCCACGCTGCTCGAGGGCGTCACCGGCTCGGGCAAGACCGAGGTCTATTTCGAGGCGGTGGCCGAGGCGTTGGCGGCGGGGCGGCAGGTGCTGATTCTCCTGCCCGAGATCGCGCTGACGCAGAGCTTCATCGACCGCTTCCACGCCCGTTTCGGCGCGCCGCCGGCGGAATGGCATTCCGACGTCACCCCGCGCATGCGCGAAAAGGTCTGGCGGCAGGTGGCGGAGGGCCGGGTGAAGGTGGTGGCGGGGGCGCGCTCGTCGCTGTTCCTGCCGTTCCAGGATCTTGGGCTCGTCATCGTCGACGAGGAGCACGACCCCGCCTACAAGCAGGAGGAGCGCACCTTCTACCACGCCCGCGACATGGCGGTGGTGCGCGCCTCGATCGGCAAGTTCCCGGTGATCCTCGCCTCGGCGACGCCCTCGATCGAGAGCCGGGTGAACGCGGCGACGCAGCGCTACGGCCATGTCGTGCTGTCGGCCCGCTACCGCGAGGCGGCGCTGCCGACGCTGCAGCTCGTCGACATGAAGCGCCATCCGCCGGCGCGGGGCCGCTTCGTCTCGCCGGTGCTGCTGAAGGCGATCGAGGAGACCGTGGCACGCGGCGAGCAGGCGCTGCTCTTCCTCAACCGGCGGGGTTATGCGCCGCTGACGCTCTGCCGCGCCTGCGGCCACCGCTTCCAGTGCCCGGACTGCTCGACCTGGCTGGTCGACCACCGGCTGCGCGGGCAGCTGCAATGCCATCACTGCGGCTTCACCCGGCCGCGGCCGGAATCCTGTCCGGAATGCGGCGTGTTCGACCATCTCGTGCCTTGCGGCCCGGGCGTCGAGCGGATCGCGGAAGAAATGCTCGGCGCCTTTCCGGACGCGCGCACCATCCTCCTCTCCTCCGACCTTGCCGGCGGCCCGCGGCGGCTGCGGAGAGAGCTCGATGCCATTGCGGAAGGGGAGGCGGACATCATCATCGGCACGCAGCTCGTCGCCAAGGGGCATCATTTTCCGCTGATGACACTGGTGGGCGCCGTCGACGCCGATCTCGGCCTCGCCAATGGCGATCCGCGCGCCGCCGAGCGGACCTTCCAGCTGTTGCACCAGGTGACCGGACGGGCCGGGCGGAGCGGGCGGGCGAGCCGCGGGCTGATCCAGACCTATCAGCCGGAGCACCCGGTGATGCAGGCGATCGCCTCGGGCACCGCCGAGCGCTTCTACGACCGCGAGATCGGCGAGCGCGAGCGGGCGGGCTTGCCGCCTTTCGGCCGGCTGGCGAGCGTCATCATCTCCGCCGAGACGCGCAAGGCTGCCGAGGATCATGGCCGAGAGCTGCGGCGCGCCGCGCCCGAGGATGATTCGATCGAGGTGCTGGGCCCTGCCGAGGCGCCGCTCGCGGTGCTGCGCGGCCGCCACCGCTTCCGGCTGCTGTTGCAAGGCGGGCGCCGCGCACCGTTGCAGGACTATCTCCGGGCGATGATCGAGCGGGCGCCGAAGCCGCGGGGCACGGTGCAGGTGCAGATCGACGTCGATCCGCAGAGCTTTCTCTGAACATCGTCAACGGCGACCGGTAACCGGCGACCGGTGACCGGCGGCGATGGCGCTCGCGATGGCTCCCGTCCTTGCCGCCGCCGGCGCGAGCCGGTAGCACTCCGCTACCGCGCCGTGCCGAGGCGCCGCGTTTGCCGAGGATGTCCCAGTGGAACTCGCTTTTCCCTTGCCACAGACCAATGCCGACCTGATGACCTACGGCGTCGGCGTCTTTACTGCGCTTTTCGGCCTGTTCGCGCTGTTCGCGCCGGTGACGCTGCTGCGGGCCTTGCGGCTGACGACGCACCACGCCTACCCGGAGGCGGTGTCGGAGGCGCGCTCGACGATCGGCGGCTTCTATCTCGGCATTGGGCTGATGGTGCTGATGTTCTTCGAGCAGTGGACCATGCCGCTGATGCTCGGCGTCGCCTGGCTGTTTGCAGCCTTCGGCCGGCTGGTCTCGATCCTCTCGGACAAGGGATCGACCTTCTACAACCTCGCCTTCCTTCTGCTCGATCTCGTCCTCGCCGGCCTGCCGCTGGCGGCTGCCTTCGGCCTCGTCCAGAGCTGAGCTGGTCGCCGGCTGGGCAAAGCCCGTAGCCTCTGTCCCAAAAAGCAGCAAAACTCGGGCGCTGAGTCCGGTTCCGGCGTTGTCGATGGCAAATCGCTATGCTAGACGGTCCTTGCCTCCTTCGGGCCAGCGGCGTCAAGATGTCGCTCCGATGGAAATAATCTAACGGTTCTAAGTGTTTGGGGCGTTCTCGCTGCCGAGAATGCCCAACACGCTTGAACCCCAGGAAGAGAAACGGTCGTCCGTGGCAACATCATCCTCTCCCGTCTCGGGAGTCGCAGAACGCTACGCTCTGTCCTTGTTCGAGCTTGCTCGTGAGGAGGGTTCGATCTCGGTGGTCGAGTCCGAACTGAACGAGTTCCAAGGCCTGATCGACCAGAATGCCGACTTCCGGCGTCTGGTGAAGAGCCCGGCCTTCACTTCCGACGAACAGCTCGCCGCCATCTCCGCGATCGTCGCGGATGTGAGGGCAAGCCAGCTCACTGCCAATTTCCTGAAAGTGGTCGCCTCGAACCGCCGGCTCTTCGTGCTGCCGGGCATCGTTCGCAGCTTCCGCGCCATGGCGGCAGACGAGCGCGGCGAAGTCGAAGCGGAGGTGATCAGTGCGCATCCCCTCGGCGACGACCAGCGCCGCGAACTGTCGCAGACGCTCGGCGCCTATGCCGGCAAGACGGTGACGATGCACGAGAGCGTCGATCCGTCGATCCTCGGTGGGTTGATCGTGAAGATCGGCTCCCGCCAGATCGACACGTCGCTTCGCACCAAACTCAATTCGCTTAAGCTAGCGCTGAAAGAGGTCGGCTGATGGACATCCGCGCCGCGGAAATTTCCGCAATCCTGAAAAACCAGATCAAGAACTTCGGCAACGAGGCGGAAGTCTCGGAAGTCGGCCAGGTTCTGTCCGTCGGTGACGGTATCGCCCGCGTCTACGGCCTCGACAATTGCCAGGCCGGCGAGATGGTCGAATTCCCGGGCGGCGTGCGCGGCATGGCGCTGAACCTTGAAAGCGACAATGTCGGCGTCGTGCTCTTCGGCTCCGACCGCGACATCAAGGAAGGCGACGTCGTCAAGCGCACCGGCGCCATCGTGGACGTTCCCGTCGGCATGGGCCTGCTCGGCCGCGTCGTGGACGGTCTCGGCAACCCGATCGACGGCAAGGGCCCGATCGAGCACACCGAGCGCCGCCGCGTCGACGTCAAGGCGCCCGGCATCATGCCCCGCAAGTCCGTGCACGAGCCGATGTCGACCGGCCTCAAGGCCATCGACGCGCTGATCCCGGTCGGCCGCGGCCAGCGCGAGCTGGTCATCGGCGATCGCCAGACCGGCAAGACCGCGATCCTGCTCGACACCTTCCTGAACCAGAAGCCGGGCCACGATGCCGGCGTGGAGAAGGACAAGCTCTACTGCGTCTACGTCGCGATCGGCCAGAAGCGCTCGACCGTCGCGCAGTTCGTGCGCGTGCTCGAAGAGCGCGGCGCCATGCAGTACTCGATCGTCATCGCGGCGACCGCTTCCGACCCGGCCCCGATGCAGTACATCGCGCCGTTCGCCGGTTGCGCCATGGGCGAGTATTTTCGCGACAACGGCATGCACGCCGTGATCGGTTATGACGATCTGTCCAAGCAGGCCGTCGCCTACCGCCAGATGTCGCTGCTGCTGCGCCGTCCGCCGGGCCGCGAAGCCTATCCGGGCGACGTGTTCTACCTGCACTCGCGCCTGCTCGAGCGTGCGGCGAAGCTGAACGAAGCCAATGGCTCGGGCTCGCTCACCGCGCTGCCGGTCATCGAGACCCAGGCGAACGACGTTTCCGCCTACATCCCGACCAACGTGATCTCGATCACCGACGGCCAGATCTTCCTCGAGACCAACCTGTTCTACCAGGGCATCCGCCCGGCGGTGAACGTCGGCCTCTCCGTCAGCCGCGTCGGCTCGTCGGCGCAGATCAAGGCGATGAAGCAGGTCGCAGGTTCGATCAAGGGCGAGCTCGCGCAGTACCGCGAAATGGCGGCGTTCGCGCAGTTCGGCTCCGACCTCGACGCTTCGACCCAGCGCCTCCTGAACCGCGGCGCGCGCCTGACCGAGCTTCTGAAGCAGCAGCAGTTCTCGCCGCTGAAGACGGAAGAGCAGGTCGTGGTGATCTTCGCCGGTACCCAGGGCTATCTCGACAAGCTCAAGGTTTCCGACGTCGGTCCGTTCGAAGAGGGCCTGCTCTCCTCGATGCGCACCGAGCACAAGGCCGTTCTCGACGCCATTCGCGACGACAAGCAGATCACGGACGATACCCGTGGAAAGCTGAAGGCGGCACTCGACCAGTTCTCTAAGAGCTTCGCTTAAAGCCTCGGGAATAACGGTAAGGTAGCGGGAGACGGTTTCGGACAATGGCTTCGCTGAAAGACCTGCGTAATCGCATCGCCTCGGTCAAGGCAACGCAGAAGATCACCAAGGCCATGCAGATGGTCGCGGCGGCGAAGCTTCGCCGTGCGCAGGAGGCTGCCGAGGCTGCCCGCCCCTATTCGGAGCGGATGGCCGCGGTGCTCGCCAACATCGCCAATGCGATGGAAGGCGACGCGCCGGCCCTGATGACCGGGACGGGCAAGGAGGACACGCACCTCCTCGTCGTGTTCGCCTCCGACCGTGGTCTCGCCGGCGGCTTCAACGCGCAGATCGTGCGGCTGGTTCGCCAGCACGTCCGCGAGCTCGACGCCGAAGGCAAGACGGTCAAGATCATCGCCGTCGGCAAGAAGGGCTACGACGCGATGCGCCGTGACCTCGGCAGCCGCATCGTCGACCGGATCGAACTGCGCGACGTCAAGCAGCTCGGCTTCTCCAATGCGGAGTCGATCGGCGACAAGGTGCTCGGCATGTTCGAGGCCGGCGAGTTCGATGTCTGCACGATCTTCTTCTCCGAGTTCCAGAACGTCATCACCCAGGTTCCGACGGCGCGCCGGGTTATCCCGGCCGCGGTCGAGAAGGACGGTGCCCAGCTCACCGCCGCCGGCGGTGGCGTCTACGAATACGAACCCGATCCGGCCGACATCCTCGCCGACCTCATCCCGCGCAACATCAAGGTCCAGATCTTCCGGGCCTTGCTGGAGAACGCCGCGTCCGAGCAGGGCGCGCGCATGACGGCGATGGACAACGCGACGCGCAATGCCGGTGACATGATCAAGAAGCTGACGCTCGTCTACAACCGCCAGCGTCAGGCCAAGATCACGACCGAACTGATCGAAATCATCGCGGGCGCCGAAGCGCTCTGACGACCTTTTGACGACCTTTAAGAGAAGGATGCCATCGATGGCTGACATCACAGGACAGGCCACCGGGCGCGTCGCGCAGGTCATCGGCGCCGTCGTCGACGTTTCGTTCGACGGACCGCTGCCGGCCATTCTGAACGCGCTCGAGACCACCAACAACGGCAACCGTCTGGTGCTGGAAGTGGCCCAGCACCTCGGCGAGAACACCGTTCGCACCATCGCGATGGATCTGACCGAGGGCCTCGTGCGCGGCCAGCCCGTGACCGACACCGGCGAGCCGATCCAGGTTCCGGTCGGCGCTGGCACGCTCGGCCGCATCATGAACGTCATCGGCGAGCCGATCGACGACGCCGGCCCGATCCCGTTCGAGTCGAAGCGCGGCATCCACCAGCCGGCCCCGGCCTATGTCGACCAGTCGCCAGAGAGCCAGATCCTCGTCACCGGCATCAAGGTCATCGACCTGCTCGCGCCTTATGCCCGCGGCGGCAAGATCGGCCTGTTCGGCGGCGCCGGCGTCGGCAAGACCGTTCTGATCCAGGAATTGATCAACAACATCGCCCGCGCCCACGGCGGTTACTCGGTGTTCGCCGGCGTCGGCGAGCGCACCCGCGAGGGCAACGATCTCTACTACGAGATGATCGAGTCCGGCGTGAACAAGGACCCGGCCGAGAACAACGGCAACACCGAGGGCTCCAAGGCCGCCCTCGTCTACGGCCAGATGAACGAGCCGCCGGGCGCACGTGCCCGCGTCGCGCTGACCGGCCTCACCATCGCCGAGCATTTCCGCGACCAGGGCCAGGACGTTCTGTTCTTCGTCGACAACATCTTCCGCTTCACCCAGGCCGGCTCGGAAGTGTCGGCTCTCCTCGGCCGTATCCCGTCGGCGGTGGGTTACCAGCCGACGCTCGCGACCGACATGGGCGCGATGCAGGAGCGCATCACCACGACGACCAAGGGTTCGATCACCTCGGTGCAGGCGATCTACGTTCCCGCGGACGATCTGACCGACCCGGCGCCGGCGACCTCCTTCGCGCATCTTGATGCGACGACGGTTCTGAACCGCGCGATCTCCGAGAAGGGCATCTATCCCGCGGTGGATCCGCTGGACTCGACCTCGCGCATGCTGTCGCCGATGATCCTTGGCGAAGAGCACTACACCGTTGCCCGCCAGGTGCAGGAGACGCTGCAGCGCTACAAGTCGCTGCAGGACATCATCGCCATTCTCGGCATGGACGAGCTGTCCGAAGAGGACAAGGTTGCGGTTGCCCGCGCCCGCAAGATCGAGCGCTTCCTGTCGCAGCCCTTCTTCGTGGCGCAGGTCTTCAC
This sequence comes from Mesocryomonas lacus, assembly GCF_055730135.2. NCBI lineage: Bacteria > Pseudomonadati > Pseudomonadota > Alphaproteobacteria > Hyphomicrobiales > Aurantimonadaceae > Mesocryomonas > Mesocryomonas lacus. Next base: position 196,374 of record NZ_JBUZWE020000011.1, read on the forward strand.
CGGTGCACCGGGCCAGCTGGTGCCGCTGGAAGACACGATCCGTTCGTTCAAGGGCCTCGTCAACGGCGAGTACGATCACCTGCCGGAAGCCGCCTTCTACATGGTCGGCTCGATCGACATGGCCATCGAGAAGGCCCAGCGTCTGGCGGCTGAAGCCGCCTGATGATGACGGGCAGCGCTCCGTCCGCACTGCGGATCGAGGATGCCGTAAACGAGACATGCCCCTGGTCGGGGGATCCGGTTTCGCCGGATTCCCTGACGATGTACAAGGGTGCGGTGGTCGGGTTCTGCAACACCGGCTGCCGAGACAAATTCGACAAGGCCGTCCTCGCTTTCGAGGCAGCCCTCAACAAGCAGGCTGACCATGGCTGAGAGCTTCCAGTTCGAACTCGTTTCCCCGGAGCGTCTCCTGGTGTCGGAAGTCGTCACCGCGGTTCTGGCCCCGGGCACCGATGGCTACATGACCATCATGAGCGGCCATGCGCCGGCGATGACGACGCTGAAGCCGGGCGTCGTGACCGTGACGACCGCGGGCGGCGCCGACCAGCGCTTCTACGTGCAGGGCGGCTTTGCCGACATCACCAATGATTCGATGATCCTGCTGGCCGAGCACGCGTTGCCGGTTGCCGAGCTGAACGCTGCCGACCTCGACAGCAAGATCCGCAATGCCGAGGAAGACGTCGCCGACGCCAAGACCCCGGACGCCCGCTCCAAGGCCGAGCAGCAACTCTCCGCGCTGAAGGATGCTCGGTCGGCGCTCGGTATGTAGGCTTCGCGCCTTCTCAATGACGAAAGCCGGCGCGAGCCGGCTTTTTTTATGTCTGGGGCCGAGATGGCCGGCCAACGGGAAGGACGAGCGCTCGGCGCTCGCTATTCGCCTACACCAGCTCGAAATTGCGAAAACCCGCCACGACCTGATCGTAGACACCGCGCTTGAAGGGCACCACGAGCGACAGCACCTCGTCCATCGGCTTCCACGCCCATTCGTCAAACTCGGCGGAGTGGCCGCCGGGCGGCGGGTTGATCGCGATTTCGCTCTCCTCGCCGGTGAAGCGGAAGGCGAACCATTTCTGCGTCTGGCCGCGGTAGCGGCCCTTGAGGGCGATACCGACGAGGGCGGGCGGCAAGTCGTAGTCGATCCAGCCCTCGGACTCGCCGAGCAGTTCGGCCGAGCGGATCCCGGTTTCCTCGTAGAGCTCGCGGCGCGCCGCATCGAGCGGCTCCTCGCCCTCGTCGATGCCGCCTTGCGGCATCTGCCAGAGCGCGGTGGCGCCTTCCATCTCCCCTTGGTCCTCGACCAGGCGGCGGCCGACCCAGACGTGGCCGGCAGCGTTCAGCACCATGATGCCGACGCAAGGGCGATAGGGCAGGTTGTGGAAGTCGATCGGCTTCATGTCAGCGCTCCGGCAGAGATCTCTGACCGGGTTATCGGGCGCAGGGCTGATGAGGCAAGGGGAAACCGAGCCTCATCGCCTCTCGGGGTCGACAGCGAGGGCCGAGAGCGGGACGATCCGGACGCCGCGGGTCTCGGCTTCCGCGATCCAGGCCGCGATCGCCGCGGTCGAGACGTCGAAGGCCGAGGCGATGCCGATGGCGCTGCCGTCGGCACGGGCGATGCGCTCAAGGGCGGCAAGCTGCTTCTCGACGGCACCCCGCTGCTGCACGGCGTCGAGGAGAATGCTGGCCGCGGCGAACGGCGTACCGGCTTCGCGGGCGGCGTCCTTGGCGAGACTGCGGGGCGAGCTCGCGTCGTCGAGATACATCAGGCCGCGGCGGGAGAGTTCGCCGAGCAGCCCGCTGATGGCGGCGGGATCGGCGCTGAGGCGGGCGCCCATGTAGTTCATCACGCCGACATAGTTGGTGGTGCGCCCGAGCGACCAGAGCAGCGCGTCGAAGTGACCGGCGCTGGCGTCCTCGGCGGTGACGGTATGCGGGCCGGGCGTCGTCTGGGGATAGCCGAAAGGCTCCATCGGCACCTGCAGGACCAGCTCGTGGCCGCCGCGGCGCGCATCCTGCATCCAGCGGTTAAGACTGTTGCCGGCCGCGGCAAAGCCGAAAGTGACGCCCGCGGGCAGCGTTCGGATGGCGGCCTGGGTGCCGGTCTGACTAATGCCGAGCCCGCCGACGACGAGGGCGATGCGCACGCCGACGTCGCTGCTGGGAGTGGCGGCATAGACGTCGAAGGGCCGCCGTCCGTCGGGTCCCCGCACCGGCAGGGGGCCGGCATCGCTCGGCTCGAGGAGCGCGTCGTCGGGGTTCGCCGCCATGGTCGCCGGCTGGCGCAGCGAGCCTGCCGCATCGACGGTGATCAGCTGGCCGGCCATGCCGGTTTCATCCGGCGGATAGGTGATGGTCGGCAAGGTGGGATCGGCGAGGGGTGCGGCAATGATCTTCGGCGTGCGCGGCAGCGCGATCAGCGGCGCCGGGGCGGCGGTGGCGAGGCGCTCGGCCTCGGCCGCTTGCCGCGCTTCGCGCTCGGCGAAGACGTCGACCTGGCGCAGCCGCGGCTGGGTGAGGACGGTGGCGGCCGAGGCGCCGGCGAGGAGGAGGAACCCGGCGGCGCAGAGAACCGTGCGCCGGGCAGGGCGCCTCAATGTCTTGCGCGGAGGCCTGTCGCGCCCGAGCGGCCGGTCGAGATCGTCGAACATAGCTGGACCTAGCGCGGCAAGCTGGACCGGGGCTCGCTTGGCCCCGCGGGCGGGCGGGCCGCGGGGGAGGTGGGCGGCCGGCCAGGCAAAGAAAAACCCCGGCGCCTAGAGCGCCGGGGTGGGTCTAGTCGCCGGGTGGAAGCGGGCGCTACTTGGCGGCGCGCTTGTCGCCCTTCGGCGGGAAGTTGGCGTCGGTCTTGGTGCCGCGCAGCAGCTCGTAGGCGTAGTTCAGCTGCAGGTCGTCCTTGGCCTCCGGCGGGACGTAGTCGAGCGAGCCGGAGCCCTCGGCGTTTTCCTCGTTGCCGGTGATGTGGCCGCGCAGGCCGGACTCGCCGCGCACGACCTCGTCCTCGGTGTCGAGGCCCATCTGCTTCTTGATGTCGTCCGGCAGGGGCTGGGCGACGGTGATGTCAGGGTCGATGCCGCGACCCTGGATGGAGCGGCCCGACGGCGTGTAGTAGAGCGCCGTCGTCAGGCGCAGCGCGCCGTTGGCGCCGAGCGGGATGATAGTCTGCACGGAGCCCTTGCCGAACGAGCGCGAGCCGACGACGGTGGCGCGGCGCTGATCCTGCAGCGCGCCGGCGACGATCTCGGACGCCGAGGCGGAACCGCCATTGACGAGAACGACCAGCGGCTTGCCCTTGATGTCGTCACCGCCGCGCGCGTTGTAGCGGCGGGTTTCCTCCGCGTTGCGGCCGCGGGTGGAGACGATCTCGCCATTCTCGAGGAAGGCGTCGGAGACGCTGACCGCCTCGTCGAGCAGGCCGCCCGGGTTGCGGCGCAGGTCGAGCACGAAGCCCTTCAGCTTGTCGGCGGGGATCTTCGCCTCGATGTCGGCGATCGCCTCTTCCATGCCGACCGTGGTCTGCTCGTTGAACTTCAGGAGCTTGATGTAGCCAACGTCGTTCTCGACGGTGTGGCGGACCGAGGGAACCTTGATCTCGTCACGCTTGATCGACAGGCGGACGGGCTTGGCCGCGCCTTCGCGCACGATGGTGAGGGCGACGGAGGTGCCGATATCGCCCTTCATCTTCTCGACCGCCTGGGCGAGCGTCAGGCCGCGCACCTGCTCGCCGTTGATCTCGGCGATCAGGTCGCCCGCAAGAACGCCGGCCTTGTCGGCGGGCGTGCCCTCGAACGGCGAGACGACCTTGACCAGCTCGTTCTCCATGGTGACCTCGATGCCGAGGCCGCCGAACTGGCCGCGCGTCTCGGTGCGCATGTCAGCCGCTTCCTTGGCGTTCATGTAGCTCGAATGCGGGTCGAGCTGGGTCAGCATGCCGTTGATGGCGGTCTCGATCAGCTTCTGGTCGTCGGGAACGTCGACATACTGGGCGCGGACGCGCTCGAACACGTCACCGAAGATCGCCAGCTGGCGATAGGTATCCGAGCCCGCCGCATTGGCGACACCCGACTGCTGGCCGACGAACACGGTCATCGCGGTCGCACCCATGAGCGCGCCGGCGAAGAGTATCGAGAGCTTACGAATCATTCCTCGTCCTTCCAGAAGGTCCCACCGTCCACCAAGGAGTCGGATCGACCGGTTTCCCGTTCTTGCGAAATTCCACATAGAGCGCCGGCTCTTCTGCGCCGAACTCCGCTCCGGCCGCACTGGCCAGTCTTCGCGCACCCATGACCGCGACGGGCTCTCCCGATAGCACGAATTGGCCGACTTCGACGTCGATCTCGTTCATGCCCGCAAGGACAACATGATAGCCATCGCCAGCGTCAAGTATCAAGAGCTGTCCATAGGACCGGAAGGGTCCGGAATAGAGCACGCGGCCATCCGCAGGGGCAGTTACGAGGTCACCCGGACGCGCCGAGAAGGAGACCCCCGACGAAGGCCGTCCGATGCCGTCGCTGCCGCCATAGGCCACCTGCAGGGCACCGGATACAGGTGCTGTCAGACGGCCTTTCATTGTCGAAAATGCGGCGACCGGTTCGATGTGCGCCATGTCACGGCGAAGTGACGCTATGTCATAGCTCTTCTCGGCTTCCGGCATGGAAGTCGGCGTCTGTTCGGCCACGGCAGGAGCCGGCGGGGTAGCGGCTGGCTGGTCCGGCTGGGCGGGTCCGTCGGTCTCGGGGACGGCGCGGGCGGCTTCGCGCACGGCCCTCTCGCGCTCCACCTCGGCGATGCGGGCGGCCTCCGCCTCAGCGGCGCGCTTGGCGGCCGCCACCTTCTGGGCCGCCGCCTCCGCCGCGCGGGCGCTCGCCGTCTCGTTCTCCAGCGAGGCGATCAGTTCCTGCAGGCTGTTCGCCTTGGCGGCCAGCTCGGCCGCATGGGCGCGTTCGGCCTCGCGCCGGCTGCGGTTGTCGGTTTCCAGCCGCTGCTTCTCCTCGAACAGTCGGGCGAGCCGCGCCTCTTCTTCCTTCTGCCGGGTGCGGCCATCGACGAAGCGCTGCTTCTCGGTGGCGATGTCGCGCTTGACGGCGGCCAGCTGCTTCAGGTCGCCGGCAAGCTTCTCGGTCTCCTTGCGGATGCCCGGCACGACGGCGCCGAGGAGGATCGCGCTGCGCACGGAGCCCAGCGCATCGTCCGGCTTGACCAGCAGCGCCGGCGGCGGCTTGCGGCCCATCCGCTCCAGCGCGCCGAGGACTTCCGCCAGAAGGCCGCGGCGCTCGCGCAGCGAGGCTTTGAGGCTCGCCTCGTCGCCGGCCAGGGCGTCGATGCGCTTCTCAGTGGCGGCGATTTCCTTCTCGATCGCTTGCTGCTCAGCTGCGGCGGCGATCATGGCGTCGCGGATCCGGCCGCGGTCCTCCGCCAGGGCGGCGATCTCGGCGTCGAGCGACTGCACGCTCTGCTCGCTCAGCTGGATGCTGTTGGAAATGCCGGCGAGCTCCTCGGCATTGCGCTTGCGCTCGCCTTCGAGGATCAGCACGCGGCTGATGCTGCCGACGATGTCGCCCGTCGGCGCCGGCGGCTCGCTCTCGGCAAGGCTCAGCCCCGGCGCGACCAGCGTCAGGCAAAGCGCCGCGGCGGCCAGAAGCCGGCGGGATGCATGCGGTCGCCTGTCGTGTGCGGCTTTGGCCTGCAAGAGCGTCCTTGATCGCCTGAGAGACTGCGTGGACCGGCACGGCCGGGGTCGGCATCCTCGACCTTTCGGCCAGAGGACGCGGCACGATAGCGCCGCCTCCTTAACAATGCATCAACCATGGCGAGGTCGCCCTGTCCGTGCAGAGGCTCACCCCCGACCACGGCAAGGTCGTGGCGGACAAACGTCTCAACGCGAATAAATGCCAGGCTATCAATTTCTGCCAAGCGTTGTTGCCGATATGTCGCGGGAATGGCGGACCGGATCAGGACCGGTGGTAGGGGTGTCCGGCGAGGATCGTCGTGGCGCGGTAGATCTGCTCGGCGAGGAGCATGCGCGCGATCTGGTGTGGCCAGGTCATCCGGCCGAGCGACAGGACGAGCCGCGCGCGGCCGCGCAAGTCGGGGTCGAGCCCGTCCGGTCCGCCGATCAGAAGGGCTATATCGCGGATCCCCTCGTCCCGCAGCCGTCCGAGTTCGGCCGCGAACTCTTCCGACGACAGCGCCTTGCCGGTCTCGTCGAGCGCGATCAGGACGGTCTTGTCGGGCAAGGGCGCGATAAGCCGAGCGGCCTCGTCGCGCTTGCGCTCGGCGACCCCTGCGGCCCGCGATTCCGCATGCTCGCCAAGGCCGGCATAGTCGAGCCCCAGCGGCGCGCCGCTCTTGGCGAGGCGCTCGAGATAACGGTTCGCGAGTTCGCGTTCCGGTCCGGATTTCATCCGGCCGATCGCCGCGATCGTCAGGCGCACGGCAGCAACCGCCAGGTTGGCGGGCTTGAATAGTTGAACGCGTTCAATGGTCTACGCCTTGCCGGCTGGCCGCGGCCAGCGATCGGCACGGAGCGCTTCTGCGACGGTCAATGGACCGTCGCATCTCCGGCATCGCCGACCGACCACATCTTTTCGAGATTGTAGAAGGCACGCACTTCCGGGCGGAAGATGTGGACGATGATGTCGCCGGCGTCGATCAGGACCCAGTCGCCATTCTGCAGGCCTTCGACCTTGCACATGCCGTGGCCGGCCTCTTTCAGGTCGCGCAGCACGTGGTCGGCGACGGCCGAGACGTGGCGGTTCGAGCGACCGGAAACGATCACCAGATGGTCGGCGAGGGCGGACTTGCCCTTCAGGTCGATGCTCAGGATGTTCTCGCCCTTCGAGTCCTCAAGGCTCGAAATCACGACGTCGATGGCGGTCCGGCCGAGCTTGGTTTCGCTCGTGGCAGCCTCGGCAGGAGCGCTCGCGAGGGCGTCCTCCGTCTTTGGGGCAGGTGTCAGCGTCGTTGTTCCTTTGTCTGGGCGGGGAGGGGACGTCATGTCCCGGCGCCTCTTTGAAGATAGGCAGGGTTCGGTGGCAGTTTCAAGACGCAGGTCCCCCGGCGCGGAGCGCGCTGGAGGACAGCGACGAGCGTGGGCCATGAAGGAAGACCCAGGCTGGAGCCTCGCAGAAGGGCAGCGCGGCGGCGTTCTCCTCGGCCAGCCGCATCGGCGCGAAGGTCTTCGCCATCGGCGAGGAGAGGAGCGCCAGCGTCGCGCCGGGACGGTCGACCACGGCGATCGGATAGGTCGCGGCGATCCGCCGCCAGGCCTGCCAGCGGTGGAAGGAGGCAAGGCTGTCGGCGCCCATGATCCAGACGAAGCGCACGCCCGGTTTCAGCCGGCGGACCAGCGCGAGCGTATCGGCGGTATAGCGCAGATGGTGGGCGGCCTCGAAGGCGGTGACGTCGATCCGAGGATCGCGCGCCAGCCGCTCCGAGGCGGCGATGCGGTCGGCCAGGGGTTTCAGGATGCCTGGATGCTTCAGCGGATTGCCGGGGGTGACGATCCACCAGAGACGGTCGAGCTTCAGGCGGCGCATCGCGGTTTCCGCCACCAGGAGGTGACCGTCATGCGGGGGGTTGAACGAACCGCCGAACAGGCCGACCCGCATGCCGCGCTCGGTGTGCGGCAGGCGCAGCGCCGCGGGCGGCACCGCCGGCATGCCGGCCTCCTCGTCGAAGCTCACGGCCTGATCTGGCCGGTACCGGAGACGCGGTAGTTGAAGCTCGTCAGCTGCTCGACCCCGACCGGGCCGCGCGCGTGCATCTTGCCGGTGGCGATGCCGATCTCCGCGCCCATGCCGAACTCGCCTCCATCGGCGAACTGGGTCGAGGCGTTGTGCAGGAGGATCGCCGAATCGAGGCTGGAGAGGAAGCGCGCCGCCGTCGCCGCGTCGTCGGTGACGATCGCCTCGGTGTGGTGCGAGGAATGGCGCTCGATATGGGCGATGGCGTCGTCGATGCCGTCGACGAGGGCGACCGTGATGATCGCGTCGAGATATTCGGTGTCCCAGTCCTCGGCGGTCGCCGGGCGGGCGGCCGGGAACAGCGCCCGCGCGGCCTCGTCGGCGCGGATCTCGCAGCCGGCCGCAGTGAGCGCCGTCAGCAGTGGCACGAGGTGGGTCGAGGCGACGGCGCGGTCGACGAGCAGCGTCTCGGCCGAGCCACAGACGCCGGTGCGGCGCATCTTGGCGTTGACGACGATTGCCTCGGCCATGGCAAGGTCGGCCGCGCCGTCGACGTAGACGTGGCAGAGGCCCTCGAGATGGGCGAAGACCGGCACGCGCGCGTCTTTCTGGACGCGGGCGACGAGCGAACGGCCGCCGCGGGGCACGATGACGTCGATGGCGCCGTCAAGGCCCGTCAGCATTTCGCCGACCGCCGCCCGGTCGGGCGTCGGCACGATCTGGATGGCGTCGGCGGGAAGGTCGGCAGCTGCGAGGCCCTCGACGAGGGCGGCGTGGATCGCCGCGGACGACGCCGCGGAGTCCGAGCCGCCGCGCAGGATGACGGCATTGCCGGCCTTCAGGCAGAGCGCGCCGGCATCGGCGGTGACGTTCGGGCGGCTCTCGTAGATGACGCCGATGACGCCGAGCGGGGTGCGCACGCGGGAAATGTGCAGGCCGTTCGGCCGCTCCCATTCGGCGATCACTGCGCCGACGGGATCGGCGAGCGCCGCGATGTCGCGGATCGCGCTGGCAATGCCGGCGACGCGGGCGGCGTCGAGCGTCAGCCGGTCGACCAGCGCGCCGCTCATGCCGGCCGCTTCCGCTCTCGCCAAATCCTGCGCATTGGCCGCAAGGATCGCGTCGGCGCGGGCTTCCACCGCCTTTGCCATCGCGTCGAGTGCGGCGTTCTTCTGCGCAGTCGGGGCGAGCGCGAGCGTGCGCGCGGCCCGGCGGGCCCGCGCGCCGATGTCCAGCATCAGCGTCTCGATGTCGTTGGAATGGACCGTGTCCAGCATGTCTTCTTCCTCAGGCGATTTCGCCGGCGTCGCGGAACTGGCGTTCCAGGACGAGATCGTCGCGGTGGATCATCGCCGTTCGCGGGGCGTAGCCGAGCGCCGCCTCGATCGCCGAGGACCGGAGCCCCGCCACGAGGCGCGCCTCGGCGCCGTCATAGGCGACGAGGCCGCGTGCGACCTCGCTGCCGTCCTCGGCCGCCACGACGATGGTATCGCCGCGGCCGAAATCACCCTCGACCGCCTTGACGCCCGCCGGCAGCAGGCTCTTGCCCGACATCAGCGCGCGGACGGCGCCGTCGTCGACGATCAGCCGGCCGGAGGTATTGAGATGCCCGGCGATCCAGCGCTTGCGGGCGGTGACGGGGTTGGCGGTCGGCAGGAACAGCGTCGCCGGCTCGCCGCGGGCAATGGCGGCCAGCGGATTCAGCCTATCGCCGGCGGTGATGATCATCGCAGCCCCCGCGGCGGTCGCGATCTTGCCGGCGTCGATCTTGGTCTTCATGCCGCCGCGCGAGTATTCCGATGCGGCGACCCCGGCCATCGCCTCGATCGCCGGCGTGATGCGCTCGACCAGCGGGATGTGCCGGGCGTGGGGGTCCAGGGCGGGGGGCGCGGTGTAGAGCCCGTCAATGTCGGAAAGGAGCACCAGGAGATCGGCGGACATCATGGTGGCGACGCGCGCCGCCAGCCTGTCGTTGTCGCCATAGCGGATCTCGGCGGTCGCCACCGTGTCGTTCTCGTTGATCACCGGCACGGCGCCGAACTGCAGCAGCGTGCCGACGGTCGCGCGCGCGTTGAGGTAGCGGCGCCGCTCCTCAGTATCGCCGAGCGTCAGGAGGATCTGTCCGGCCTCGAGCCCGTGGTCGCCGAGCCGCTCGGCATAGGCCCGCGCGAGCGCGATCTGCCCGACGGCCGCCGCCGCCTGGCTCTCTTCGAGCTTCAGCGTGCCCGGCGGTAGCTTCAGGATCTTGCGGCCGAGCGCGATGGCGCCGGACGAGACGATCAGCACCTCACGCCCGCCCGCGGCAAGCGCCGCGACGTCGGCGACGAGCGCCGTCAGCCAATCCTGCCGCAGGCCCGTCTGGCGGTCGACGAGGAGGGCCGAGCCAATCTTGACGACGAGCCGGCGGGAAGCATCGAGCGTTAAGGCAGCGGTCATCTGGGGTCGGCGCCCTCGGGCAGGCTGTCCCAGCGGGTCTCGTCGACCTCTTCTTCTTCATCGTCCATGCCGACGATCTCGCGCCGCAGCTGGCGCAGCACCTCGGTCATGCCCTCGCGGCTGACGGCGGAGATCTGCAGCGGCGGACGGCCGCAGGCCTTGGCCAGCTGCTTCAGCTTGGCCTTCTTGTCCTCGGGCGTCAGCGCGTCGATCTTCGACAGCGCGACAATCTCCGGCTTGTCGGTGAGGCCGCCGCCATAGGCCTCGAGCTCGGCGCGGACGGTCTTGTAGGCGTAGCCGACATCGTCCTCGGTCGCCGAGACGAGGTGCAAGAGCACGCGGGTGCGCTCGACATGGCTGAGGAAGCGGTCGCCGATGCCGACGCCCTCATGCGCGCCCTCGATCAGGCCGGGAATATCGGCGAGGATGAACTCGGCGCCGTCGACGGTGGCGACGCCGAGGTTCGGGTGGAGCGTCGTGAACGGATAGTCGGCGATCTTCGGCCGGGCGGCGGTGACGCTGGCGAGGAAGGTCGACTTGCCGGCATTCGGCAGGCCGACGACGCCGGCATCGGCGATCAGCTTCAGCTTCAGCCAGATCGTCAGTTCCTCGCCCTCGATGCCGGGATTGGCGCGGCGGGGCGCCTGGTTCACCGAGGTCTTGAAATAGGCATTGCCGAAGCCGCCATTGCCGCCGGCGGCGATGCGGTGCTTCTGGCCAATGAAGGTGAGGTCGCAGAGCAGCGTCTCGCCGTCCTCGGCGAAGACCTGGGTGCCGATCGGCACCTTCAGCGTCACGCTGTCGCCCTTGCCGCCGGCGCGGTCGCGGCCCATGCCGTGGACGCCGGTCTTCGCCCGGAAATGCTGTTGGTAGCGATAGTCGATGAGCGTGTTGAGCCCGGAGACGGCCTCGACGAAGACGTCGCCGCCTTTGCCGCCATCGCCGCCGTCCGGCCCGCCGAACTCGATGAACTTCTCGCGCTTGAACGAGACCGCGCCGGCGCCGCCGTCGCCCGATCGGATGTAGACCTTGGCCTGGTCGAGGAACTTCATGGCATGTCTTTCCGCGCGTCCCGGCAGGGGTGAGGTCACCAGGCCGGCTTTATTCTACTGAAAACGAGGGCCGGCGCGAAGGCCCGTCCTCATGAAACTGGTATTGGCACCCCGCGATCTACGCAGTGCACCGACCGGCGTCGGCCCGCCGATCAGGGCGCGGTCGGCGGCTTGGAGAAGACGACGCGGGCGCCGGCGACCGGGATCCCGGCCTTCGACACCTGCACCCTGTTCAGCACCGTGCCGTCCGGCTGCGCCTGCATGACGTGCCGGAAATGCAGGACGAGCGATCCGCCGCCTGGCGCGTAGCCGTCATAGTCCAGCACGACGCCGTCCGCCGTTTTGTAGCCGCTGACCGGCACCGGCGGGCCCAAGACACCCTTGCCGCTCTCGGTCTCGACCGTTCCCTCATAGCGGCCGCCGGGCCGGACGGCGAGCGTCCAGCGCTGCAGCCGGTCGCCCTTGGCGAAATGGAACCGCTCGTCGAGGGCGAGGCTCTCTTCCGTCGCGGTGCCGGTAAAGTCCGCGGTGAACGTCTCGGCCGAGACATAGGCGGTATCGATCTCGCCTTGGCTCTGGCTCGATCCGTCGAAAAACCGATCGAGGGCAAAGCTGCCGCCGGCATCGGCCGCAGGCGGCTCGGCGAAGGCGCCGCCGGCCACGGCCTTCAGCCCAAGCCAGCCGAGCCCGAGCACCACCAGCACCAGCAGCGATTTCGCCAGGCGATTGCGTCTCATTGCCGTCATGCCCGTCCCCATGCCTTCAAGGCCTTCCACGCCCGGCGATCGAGGTGGAAATCCTCGCTCGCCACCCGCCCGGCCGAGACCGAGACAAAGGTGCCGGTGCCGCGGTGCTGGAAGCCGCATTTCTCCAGCACCCGCCGGGATGCAAGGTTGATGACCCGGCAGTCGGCGCACACCTGATCGATATCGAGCCGGGTGAAGGCAAGGTCCACCATCGCCTGGACGGCCTCGGTGCAGAAGCCCTGGCCCCAGTGCGGCTGGCCGATCCAGTAGCCGAGGTCGACCGCGCGCAGCCGCCGCGTCGGCCGGAGGCCGCAGAGGCCGAGGAAGGCGCCGGTCGCGCCGTCGGTGACCGCGAACACCATCTCGCCCGACACGTTCTCCAGAAAGGCGTGCGCATGCTCGATCGTATAGGGATGCGGCAGCCGCGCCATCATGCGCGCCAGCGCCGGATCGTCGGCGAGCCGCGCCATCTCGGGCGCATCCGCCATCACCGGGCGGCGCAGCAGCAGACGCCAGGTGACGATCGGTTCGAGGGGTTCTTCCAGCAGGCTGTCCAGCGGGTGGTCCACGGCATCGGTCCTTGCGAACGAAAAAAGGGAAGATGGCGGCCCATCTCCCCTGATCTCGCTAGGACCCTCGACCGTCAAGGTCGGATCGCAGCGCCGGGGTCGTGGGACACCGGCGCGCGATCGGCTCCGGTCATTCTGCGGCGATGGCTTTCGGCATGACCGAAATATAGGCGCGGCCTTGGGCCTTGGTCTGGAAGGTGACGATGCCGTCGACGGTCGCGAAGATCGTGTGGTCGCGGCCGATGCCGACGCCGGCGCCCGGGTGCCACTGGGTGCCGCGCTGACGCACGATGATGTTGCCCGGGATGACCGCCTGGCCACCGGACTTCTTCACGCCGAGGCGCTTCGACTCGGAATCGCGACCGTTGCGGGACGAGCCGCCTGCTTTCTTATGTGCCATGGAATCTCTCCTATCGCCTTCCGCCGCCGCTTCGGGCTGCTCGGGCTCTCTGTTCTAGTCTTGCACGGTGCCGGCCCGAAAGTCTTCAGGCTTTTGCCACCCCTCGAGGGGCCGTGCGACGATCAATCCGCCGGCCCCGATGATCCGCCGGCGTGGCCATGCCACGGCGCGAACCAAAGGGGCCGATCGGGACTATTCGGCCGAGGTGTCCTCGGCGGCCTTCTTGGCGCGCGGCTTGGCGGGGGCCTTAACCTTCTTCGGCGCCTCGGCGGTCTCGTCGCCGGTCGCTGCGGTCTCGGCCTGGGCAGGCTTTTCCGACGAGACCTGCGTCTCGGCGCGGGCCGGCTTTTCCGAGGCGGTCTGGCCCGCGGCGAGGATCTCACCGATGCGGATCAGCGTCAGGTCCTGGCGGTGGCCGCGGGTGCGCTTGGAGTTCTGGCGACGGCGCTTCTTGAACGAGATGACCTTCGGGCCGCGCGTCTGCTCGACGATCTCGCCGGTGACGGTGGCGCCGGCCACGAAAGGCGCGCCGATCGTCGTGCCGAGCATGAGCACCTCGGCAAAGGTGACGGAATCACCGGCGACGCCGGGGACGCGCTCGATCTCGAATTCGTCGTTGGCGACGACGCGGTACTGCTTGCCGCCGGTCTTGATCACTGCGAACATGGATTTTCCTTCTGCGATCGAGCCTCGGACGCTGCCGGGCCGTCTTCTTGTTGTTCTTGGGTCGTGCCGGTCGTTGGGCCGGGTCTGTCCGGCGATGCCGTGGCCGAAGCCGGACATGCCGCCGAGAGAGCGTGGTAACCCACGTCCATCGGGCGCGTCCTTAGACGAGGAGGGGCAAAACGTCAAGGCGGCAGGGTCGGGTCTGCCTTTCCGGAGGCGGCACCAACCGGACCGCAAAGTCCTTGCCGACAGGCGATCTGCATCGTCACGGTGCGAGGCGGCGGCAAAAAACCTGCACACCGCGCGATAAAATCCCTAGACAAGCCGCCCGCTTTCCACGATATGGTCCGCCCCGGAGAGGTGGCAGAGTGGTCGAATGCACCGCACTCGAAATGCGGCATACGGGTGACCGTATCGGGGGTTCGAATCCCCCCTTCTCCGCCAGTAGCCCCTTAGACCCACTGTCCTGCCTGGAAAGTGCTGCGCAGTAAGGCTTTCGTCATCGCCCGGTGGTACACAAGGGTGGTACACACGATGGTGCTGAAAATGGCGCAACCCTACCCTCATCCTAAGACCGGCGTCTTCTATTTCCGGCAACGGGTTCCCTCCGATCTCGCGAAGATCTTCGGGCGCGAAGTGGAGAAGATCTCGCTCCGTACGAAAGACCGGGCCGAAGCGCGCCAGCGGTTCCTGGCGCATGCCTCGAAGGTCCAGGAGCGCTGGCGGATTCTCCGGTCCGGATACAGATCGCTGTCGTTCACCGACTACACCGCGATCGCCGGCCACTTCTATCGGGCCCACGTCGCCCGGTACCGCGCCGGACGGATCTCGCCGTTCGGCCTGTTCCATCCCTCCATCACGCGGTTCGTCGAGGACTCCGCGAACCGCGATCCCTCGACCCATGCCGATTTCCAGCTGGCCTTCGGGAAAGAGATCCAGACGTTCCTGGACGAACGGGGAATGCTGCTCGACGCCGACACGAGGCGTGTTCTCGATTACAAGATCGCCCAGGCGATGCGGCAGGCGGAAGAGCAGGCCGGCAAGTACCTCGGAGGCGACTTCAGTCCGGATCCCCTTGCCGATCGCTTCCCTCCGATCGAGGAGCTCAAGCCGACGTCCGCGGTCGTCAGCCTGTCGATCCTCGAATCGTTCGAGACCTATGCCGAGAAGTCGAAGCTGGCGCCGTCCACACGGAAACGGTGGCGTCCGGTCTTCGGTCACCTGGTCGCCTTCGTCGACCATGACGACGTGCGCCTCCTGACGCGGCAGTCGCTGGCGGACTGGAGAGACGAGCTGTCGAAGACGCGGAGCGACATCACCGTCAAGGATGTCTATCTCGCTTCGTTGAAAGCCGTCCTGAACTGGTTGGTCGACGAGGGAAAGCTTTCCGTCAATCCGGCGGTGGGCGTGAAGGTGAAGGTGGTGAAGGGGGACAAGAACAGGTCGAAGTCGCTTTCAGACACCGAGGCCAGTACGATTCTCTCGGCTGCTCTTCTTCCATATCCCCGTCTCGAGAGAGCCCATTCCGCGGCGCGCCGCTGGGTGCCGTGGATCTGCGCCTACACCGGGGCCCGCGTCAACGAAATCACCCAGCTTCGGCGTCAGGATATAAAGAGGGAAGGCGACATCTGGTATTTCCGGATCACTCCGGAGGCCGGCACCGTCAAATCCCGAGAGTTCCGCAACGTCCCGATCCACCCACACCTCATCGAACAGGGGTTTCTGAAGTTCGTGGAAAGCAGGGGGCCGCAGGAGATGTTCTACAATCCTCGCGCCAGCCCTGTGAAGGAAGACCCGCATCCTCCGTTCAAGAAGATCGCGGAGCGCCTCGCCGCATGGGTCCGGGAGCTTGGCGTAACGGACGAGGACGTCAGTCCGTCACACGGCTGGCGTCATCGCTTCAAGACCGAGGGTCGCGAGGCTTCGGCCGATCCTCTGGTACTGGATGCCATCCAGGGGCATGCGGCGGCGAGCGAGGGGACAAAGTACGGCGAGTTCTCGCTCGCCGTCATGCTCCGTGAAATGTTGAAGATGCCACGATACGAGGTGGGAACGGCGTGACCTTGACGCAGGGGCTCCAGGCTAAGTAGGCCGGCGTGATTGCGGATACCCACATACACTGCCGGTTCCGCATGGAAATGCGCAAGGCGGACGTCTCGGACTTTGTCCTCGATGCCTTCAAGGCCATGAACCGGCAGCTGGCACGAATTCAGGCCAAGGCTAGGGGACCCGGTTTGAAGCCGTGTTGCCGGGCTGCGGTCGCTAGCGCTGCGGCGACGAGAAGCAGGATGGTCCAAGGAAACGTGCCGGCGCCTCCATGCTCGAGCATCAGGCCGCTCACGATGCCGCCCGCGGCAACTGATAGGCTTCCTTTCTGGGCGACGTCGAACACGCGCCCCAGCCCAGCATGCACCCGAAACAACGGCTATCGTCATACCGGTCACTTGAAGAACGCGTCGAAGACGTACGGCAGCGCTCAGTCGGCCTCGCGATGCTCTGACTGTAGATACCGGACGCATGAGATCGACCAGTGTCTGATCATCTCAGTTGCGCCCAACACGGTCTCTCAATGATGCACTTTAGGGGTCGGAAAGCGGACGTTACAAAAGTTGGACGAGACTTCTCCCAATGAGTTTCGGGCCACGGATCTACCCAGAAACGAACGTGGGCTGATCCGTTTTGCGTAATTCCGATGCCGTCCGCCTTTAGAAATCGCTACAGCATATTCAGCAGATGGAATGACCTTCGACGCGATTGAGCCTCCGATGTGCAACAGATTCTCGAAGGTGAGAAATATAAACGTGGATTAGGGTCTTATCCCAGAAGGCATGAGTAGGTTCATGTGACTGAACCTCGAAAATCGGACGATCGCCGTTCTCAGAATCCCTGGAACAAATAACGGTTAATTGATTCTGGTTCATACTCAGTATTAAATTAAAATAAAGCAGGCTCGTAACGATCGTCACGAGCCTGATAGTTGATTATCGTTGCGCTTCCATAATGACAGGCAACGGAAATTCGAGGCCAGTTAGCAGCTCATCGATAGCCATTGGATGAACGATCATTGCAACAGCGTCACCTGATCCGCTTACGCCCACCACGGAGAGCGAACCATTTGCCATCAGTTGAACGCTTTCCAGCTGAGCCAGCGAAAAGCTGCGGAAACGTCTGTTCTTGGTCATGACGACCTACCCTCCCTGTGCGCTCAGAATTCGGCCCAGTCATTCGCCGCCTGATCATGAGCAGCGCCGCCTTTGCTTCTAACTGTGCGCATCTGGACGACAGGACGATGCGCCGCCGAATGGGACTTCGCCGATGGTCGGTTCGATTGGCTATCAGCTTGTGTTCGGAACCGGCCGATCAGGATCGCAAGCTCTTCTGTCTCGCTTGATAGAGTATGCGCCGCGGCGGTTGTCTCTTCGACCATCGCGGCATTCTGTTGGGTCACCTTGTCCATATTGTCCGCAGCCATCGAGACTTCCTTCAAGCTGTGTGCCTGTTCGGCTGCGCTAGCGGCGATTGCTGCGACGACAGTGGTCATTTCTCCGACCTGATCGACGATCTCTTTCAGTGAGCCGCCAGATGCCGATACAAGCTCCACGCCCTTGGCTACCTGTGCGCTAGAGGTGGAGATCAGGTTTTTGATCTCCTTAGCCGCTTCCGCGGATCGTTGCGCCAGACCACGCACTTCTTGCGCAACCACGGCAAAACCCCGACCAGCTTCACCCGCCCGTGCGGCTTCCACGCCGGCATTAAGCGCGAGGAGGTTCGTCTGGAACGCGATCTCGTCGATCACACCGATGATCTTACCGATCTGGTCAGATGATTGTTCGATCTCAGACATCGCATCGATTGCCCGACCAACAATC